>CAYPAZ010000006.1:0-21236 GCA_964408835.1 uncultured Anaerolineaceae bacterium | reverse complement strand
CGCCTGAGCTTCTTCTTCGCCCGCCACAGCAACTTCCTGGAGGAAGTGGCCAAGTTCCGCGCCGCCCGTCGCCTGTGGGCGAAGATCATGAAACAGCGGTTCAACGCTCAGAGCCCGCGCTCGTGGATGCTCCGCTTCCACACCCAGACCGGCGGGGCCACGCTCACCGCCCAGCAGCCCGAAAACAACATCGTCCGCACTGCGCTCCAGGCCCTCGCCGCCGTCCTCGGCGGGACCCAGTCCCTCCACACCAACTCCTGGGATGAAGCCCTTGCCCTCCCCTCCCAGAAGGCGGTCCAGGTCGCGCTCCGCACGCAGCAGGTCATCGCCTACGAAAGCGGCGTCGGGGATGTCATCGACCCGCTCGGTGGCTCCTACTTCGTCGAAGACCTGACCAACCGCCTCGAGGCCGAAGCGGAAGAGTACATCAAGACTATCGATGGCCTCGGTGGCGCCCTCGCAGGGATCGAAAAAGGCTTCCAGCAGCGCGAGATCCAGGAGGCGGCCTACCGCCTTCAGCGCCAGGTCGAGGCCAACGAGCGCGTCATCGTCGGCGTCAACGACTTTATCAGCGCCGAGGAGGCGTCCAACGACCTCCTCAAGCTCGACCCCTCCATTGGCCAGCGCCAGGCCGAAAAGCTCCGCGCCCTCCGGGCCAGCCGCGACCCCGCCAGGGTCGACGCCCTGCTCACGAAGCTCGACCATGCAGCCCGCGGCACAGCGAATCTCGTCCCCATAATGGTCGAGTGCGTTGAGAATCGTGTTACGCTCGGCGAAATCAGCCACCAGCTCCGCAAGGTCTGGGGCGAACAGCGACAGGATGTTGTGATCTGATGTCCGACGACGACGTCACCAGCCTGGCCGACGAGCGCCGTCGCCTCTTCGGCGAACTCGAACTCGAGCGCAACCAGCTCCTCCGCAACATCGACTTCTGCCGCATCCGAGATATCGAGCACCCCTTCATCGGCGAGTGGAGCCTCAAGGACATCGTCGGCCACATCGCCACCTGGGAAGCCCACATCGTCACCGCCCTTGGCGAACTCGCAGCCGGCCGCCGCCCGGAGCTGATGGACTTCCAGGGCGGCCGCCTTGACGTCTGGAACCAGGACCACGTCGAACGCAACCGCTCCCTCGACTTCGGCGCTGTGGTCGCGCAACTCAAGGATGGCCGCCAGCGCATCCTCGACGCCGCCTCTCGTATCCCCGACGATGAGCTGCTCACCGAAGGCTCCGTCTACCTGAAGCTCCTCCGTTACCTCGCCGCCCACGACCGCGAGCACTGGCACCTCATCGCCGCCAAGCTGGCTGGAGCCCCCGGTGTCAAACGCCCCGTCCCCGTCTCCCTCCCGGAAGAGATCGCTCGGCAGGCCTAGCTGCGGTCTCCCTTCTCCCTTCTCCCTCCCTCCCCGTAGACTCCCCCCATGCTCATAAAGATCCACCACCTGGGCCTCGTCGTTCACAGCGCCGACCAGGCCCTCGAGTTCTGGCGAGACGCGGTCGGGCTCCCGGTTACCGCCGACCGCGTGATCGAAGATCAGGGCGTCAGAGGTGTCCTCCTCGGCATCGGCGGCTCCGAAATCGAACTCCTCGAACCCACCCGCGAAGACACCGGCGTCGCCCGTTACCTCGAGTCCCGCGGGGAGGGAGCCCACCACCTCTGCTTTGAGTCCGACGACGTTGCCGCCGAACTCAGGCGGGCCGCTTCCCTCGGTCTCGACATGATTGACGAGGCCCCCCGCCCCGGCCTCGCCGGCATGATCGGGTTCGTCCACCCGAAGGCCAGCCACGGCGTCCTCGTTGAGTACGCCACGCCCATCGAGCCGCCCCACCACGCCCCGGCCCCCTCCGGCCCCGTCGCCGCCTCCCACATCGACCACATCGTCGTCGGCTCTACCGATGCCGCCGCCACCGCTGCTGCGTTCGTCCGGAACCACGGTATCGAAATCACGCGCGTCATGTCCCGGCCCGGTACCGGGGCCCACATGGAGTTCGCCAAACTCCAGGAAGTCGTGCTCGAGTTCGCTGGCCCCGGTACACCCACTCCCGCCGACGAGGTCAGGGCCCGCCTCGCCGGGACCGTCCTCGCCGTCCCCGACATGGAGCGTGCCTACACCCACCTCAAGTCCCTCGGCGTCGACATCGAAGAACCCCACCCTGCGGTTCAGCCCACCGCCGTCATCGCCGGGATCAAGTCCGGGACCTCCGGCGTCCCTTTCGCGCTGATCCAGTACGGCGCTCGGCCCTCGGACCAGCCGTAAGGCTCGCACCATCGGCGTCCGTGGCGACGCCAGGCCGTTGACAGCATCACTCTGGTACTGCACTCTTCCGCCGCGCGGAGTTTCGTCTGCAGTTTGCCGACATAAGGAGCACAAGATGAAGGTTTCAGCTAGCGAAATGCGCCAGGGAATCCCCAGCATGGGCGACACTTTGAAGGCAGCCGACCTCGGGCCGATGGCTGCCGCGCTCGTCAACGTCCCGGCCGGTGGTGACTTCCGGCCCGTCCTCGGGCAACTGCCCGAAGGCGCCTGCCCCGTCCCCCACTGGGGTTACGTCATAAGCGGCGCCCTGAACATTGGCTACACCGATGGCAAGACGGAGCTAGCTCGCTCAGGCGACCTCTTCTGGATGGAGCCGGGCCACGTCGTTTGGGTCGATGAGGACACCAGCTATGTCGACTTCAGCCCGGGACCCGAGATGAATGCCCTGCTTGACCAATTGGAGAAGATCGTCAGCGCTTAGCACGCCTCATCCTCGCCGGTACTCCTGTTCCCGCACTTACCTTCCAGGGCTCTGCCTCCGCGTCTGCCCGCGTGACCGGTAGCCATAACGCCGAGTAGAATCAGTCCGCTGACAGAATCCCACGCAGGATGAACCGCACCGCCATGACCCAAACCCAGACCCAGACCCGGAAGATCCGCGTGCTCATCGCGAAACCCGGGCTCGATGGCCATGACCGCGGCGCCAAGGTCGTCGCTCGCGCCCTTCGCGATGGCGGCTGCGAGGTCATCTACACCGGTATCCGCCAGACCCCCGAGATGATTGCCGAAGCTGCCCTCCAGGAAGATGTCGATGTCGTAGGCCTCAGCATCCTCTCCGGCGCCCACCTCGAACTCTTCCCGCGCGTGGTCGAGGAACTCAAGAAGCGTGACCTCGATGATGTCCTCCTCTTCTGCGGCGGCATCATCCCCGAAGACGACACCAAAGCCCTCAGCGACCTCGGGTTCCAGGCCATCTTCCGCCCCGGCACCAACACCCAGGATGTCGTCAAGTTCGTCTACGACCACGTGAAGGTCTGACTTGGACGACCTCGTCGAGCGCTTGCTTGCCGGCGAGCGCCGCGCTCTCGCGCGCGTTATCACTCGCGTCGAATCCAGCGCGCCCGAATCCCGCCAGTACCTGCAGCAGCTCTATCCCCATACCGGACGCGCCCACACCATCGGAGTCACCGGGGGCGCTGGTTCTGGCAAGAGCACCCTTACCAACGCGCTTGCCGCCGAGTACCGCTCTCGCGGCGCGACGGTCGGCATCGTCGCCGTCGACCCCTCCAGCCCGTTCACTCAGGGCGCCATCCTGGGCGACCGCATCCGCATGCAGGACATCGCCCTTGACCCCGGCGTCTTCATCCGCAGCATGGCCAGCCGTGGCTCGCTCGGTGGCCTCTCCCCCGCCCTCAATGATGTCGTCGATGTCCTCGACGCCTTTGGCTTCGACTACGTCCTCATCGAGACGGTCGGCGCCGGCCAGGACGAGGTCGAAATCGCCAGCACCGCCATGACCACGCTCCTCGTCAACAACCCTGGCACCGGCGACGATATCCAGGCCATGAAGGCCGGCATCATCGAGATCGCCGATGTCCTCATCGTCAACAAGGCCGACCAGCCGGGCTCCGATGTCCTGGTTAGCCAGCTTCAGGCGCTTCTGTCGCTCTCCCCGGCCGGGACACGGCGCCCGAAGATCGTCAAGACTACGGCCACCAGGAACGAAGGCTTCTCCGAGCTTGCTGAGGCTATCGCCGAGCACCGGGATTGGCTCGAGTCCTCTGGCACGATCGCTCAGCGCCGGCGTGACAACTGCCGACACCAGGTCCTTGCGCTCGCCCGCGCCGAACTCCTCGAGCGTGTCCGGTCCAGCCTCTCATCAGCAGAACTCGATGCCATCATCGCCCGCGTCGCAGAGCGTCAACTGGACCCCCACTCCGCCGCCGACCTCCTCGTCGAAGCCGCCGGGGCTCCCCGGGTAGACTAACCGCCCGTGATACCATCCGAATCATGCCGGCCCAACGCTTTCGTGTGACTTTCAGGAAGGGCGAGCGGGTACGCTACATCTCGCACCTCGATGTCCTCCGTTACTGGGAGCGCGCCGTCCGCCGCGCCGGCCTCCCGCTCTCCTACTCCCAGGGCTTCACTCCCCATCCCAGGCTAGCCTTTGCCGGCCCCCTTCCGCTGGGCTTCACTTCCGAGGCCGAAATCGTCGACGTCTCCCTCGACGAGATCATCCCGATCGCCCGGTTCGAAGCCCTTCTCCGCGGCCAGGACACCGGCGACCTGGCCGTGGTTGCTGTTCGTGAGCTGCCTGTGGGCGAGCCTGCCCCCCAGGCAGCCCTCCGCTTCGCCGACTACGAAGTCCGCCTCGACGTCCATCCCGCCTCCGCCGCCGAAACCGTCGCCGGGTTCCTGGCTCGCGAAACCTTCCAGTGGACTGAGGAGAAGCGCGAGAAAGCACGCACCTATGACCTCCGCGCAGCCGTCACCAGCCTGCGGTCCGAGCCAGCCGAGGGCGCTACACGCCTCCATATGCGTCTCCGCGCTGACCCCGAAATGACCGGCCGCCCCGAGCAGGTCGTGGCGGCCCTCTTCCCAGGTTCCGAGCCACACGGCATCATCCGCACGGGCCTCGTGCTCGAAGAATCGTCTCCCGCCCGCGAAGCCTGGCTCAGGAGGGGCCGCTACCAGTGACCATCACGATCCGCCCCGGCCGTGCCGAAGACGCCCACGGCCTCTACGGCGCATGGGAGTCCTCCCGCCGCAACGACGCTGGCCACGACCCCCGCATCGTCCTTCAGCAGGTTGACCAGGACGACTTCGTCCGCGACTACCTCGCCCGCCTGGACCGGCCCGGCTCGATGTCCTTCGTCGCCGATGACGACGGCCGTGTTGTCGGCATGGCCTCTGTCGCCCTGGAGGCCTCCCCTCCCGGCCGCGCCCCGTCGCAACACGCCACCATCGGCTATCTGTACGTCGACCCATCTCACCGCCGCCAGGGCGTCGCCCGCCGCCTCTACGAAGCGGTGGCCAGCTGGGCAGAGAAGGAGGGCGCCGACCACCTTGAGATGACCGTCCTCGCCGCCAACCGTGACGCCGCCGCGTTCTGGCAGTCCATCGGGTTCACCCCGTTTATCGAGCGCCTCTACGCTCCGCTCGAGCGCCATCCCTCTCCGTGATTCTCTATCTCATCCGCCACGGAGAGACGGCGCACAACCGCGACGGCCTCGGACTTGGGCGCGATGATGTACCCCTGACCGGGTTCGGCCGCCTTCAGGCCCAGGCGATCGCCGCCCGGCTCGGCGACGAGCCCATCGACCACGTCTTCTCCAGCCCGCTCCGCCGCGCGTTCGAAGTCGCAAGCCTCATCGCCGAAGCAAAGGAAACCGAACCGCAGCAACGCGAAGCGCTCATCGAACTCGATGTCGGCGAGACCGAGGGACTCCCGTTCGCCGAGATCCGTTCTCGCTTCCCCACGTTTCTTGCCGAGTGGTCAGGCCCGGCGGCCGATACCGCCGTCATGCCGGGAGGCGAAAGCCTCCGTGATGTCGATGTACGTCTCGCCGGCTTCCTCGATGAACTCACCACCCTTGATTCCGAAGCCGTCGCGGTCGTCTCGCACAACTTCGTGATCCGCCTCGTCGTCTGCCGTCTGTTGGGCCTGCCGCCCTCCCGGTTCCGGTCATTCGTCGCCGATGTCGCTTCCGTTTCCGCTCTCCGCCTCCACCAGGGGGCCGAAACTGTGATGTTCCTGAACGACACCTGCCACCTCCGGGGCCTTGAACCCACGGTCGAGCGGGGTTAGCGTTGTGAACCTGGCGGGAGAAGCTGCTGCGACATAAGCCGCGCTCAGTTGGTCTTTTGCATCTGCCTGGTCATCGCGGTGTACTTCGCCTACACCGCTGGTAGCGGTGCCTTCCGCACCCGCCAGCTCTCCCGGGAGGAGGCTCTCGCCCAGGCCCAACTCCAGCAGCTACGCGAAGACGCCGCCTACCTCGAAGGTGTGCGGGCCTATGTGAGCTCCGATGCCTATGTCGAACAGGAAGCCCGCCGCAAGCTCGGATACGTCCGCGAAGGCGAAACCGCGTTCATCGTCGTCAGCCCTCCGCTCGAAGAAGCAACCCGGGCCCCGGCCCGCTGGTGGGAGCGGCTCTTCCCGCGCTAATCCTCATCCTCTCCTCGATGCCGCCGTCCTCTCTGTCCAGCGCTTTGCCTCTGAAGAACGGCTGTTCCGCCGCGCCACCAGGGTTCTCGCTGCCTTCTCCGGCGGCCCCGACTCTCTCGCCCTCCTCCTCGTCCTCAAGACGCTTGGGGCACGCCTCGGCTTCGAAGTCGTAGCCGTCCACTTCGACCATCAGCTCCGCCCCGGCTCCCAGGCCGAAATGGCAAGGGCCAGGGCCCTCTCGGAGTCCCTCGACATCGAATGCATCACCGGCGAAGGGGATGTCCGCCAGGTCGCGACCGAACGCCGGCGGGGCCTGGAAGAGACAGCCCGCGGAATGCGCTATCAGTTCCTCGGATTCGTGGCGGGGCGAGAAAACGCCTCGTGCATCGCCACCGGTCACACCGCCGATGACCAGGCCGAGACCGTCCTTATGCGCGTAATCCGTGGCTCCGGCATCCGTGGCATCCGCGGCATGCTCCCCGAGTCCCCTCTCCCCGGCGCGCCCTCCCACCGGCTCGTCCGCCCATTTCTGGTGCTCTCTCGCGAAGAAACTCGCGCCCTCTGCGCCGAAGCCGGCATCGATCCCATCCTCGACCCCTCAAACGATGACCCGGCGTTCACGCGCAACCGTGTCCGCGCGTCCACGCTCGCATCTCTGGAAGAGGTCAACCCCGCCGTCCGGCGCGCGCTCGTTGGCCTCGCCGAGAGCGCCCGCGAACTCTTCGCCCCAATCGAGCACCAGGCGATGGTCACCCAGCCGCGCGAGCGTGGCCCCCTGGGAGCGATTTTTCCGGCCGCCACCCTGGACGCCCTCCCCCTCGAGGCGCTCGGCCTCGTTCTGGAACGCGAAGCCAGCGTCTTCCACGCCGAGGCCGAACTCAACCGCACCCGCCTCCGGAACCTGGAGAACGTGCTTCGAAAGGGCAACGGCGCCGTCCAGTTTGGCCCGGCCCACATCGAAGTCTCGTGCGGTCTGGTGCGCGTGGGCCCGCCGCTTGAGCCGGCCACATCCTTCGATGCGGTCCTCCTCTCCGTCCCGGGTGTCACGCTCGCCGGACCTTACGCGGTCGAGGTAGCCACTGAACCCCTTCCCCCAAAGGACGGCGCCTGGACCGGGTCTTTCGACGGCTCCTTCGCCTCCGGCGCGCTCCGTGCCCGTCCGCTGCAGCCTGGGGACCGCGTCGCCGGTCCGGCCGGTACCCGCGCGGTCCAGGACCTCCTCGTCAACGCAAAGGTGCCGCGCTGGGAACGCCCCGGCATCATCGCCATCGCCGATAGCACCGCTGTCCTCGCTCTGGCGGGATCATCGCAGGTGCTCACCCCAGAGCCGGCCCCTGGTTCCGCCCTCTATCTGAGACTCACCCGCCGGACACTTGACTCCGCTGCCACGTAGCGGTCACGGTCTGTCTCCCTCACGAACTCGCCCCGGCCGCCGATACTCCCTATGTACGTAAGCGCGTAACTCAGGCTTTGGCGGAATTGTGGAGAACCATTTCGATCCGCGTCCGAGCGCAGCAGCCCCGGCCGCCTTGCCGCCCGGCAAGGATTCCGCGGACGTCCGCCGCACGCGTCAACTCGCGCTAGCGCTCTTCGGACTCCTCATCATCGCAGAGGGGGTGGTCGCCCTCGCGTGGTCGTTCCTTCCCGGAATCCTGCTCATGGGCGCCACCGCCTTCCTGCTGGTCACCGTGGAACGCCTCCACCGCTTCGTGAACGCCCAACGCGACGATGCCTTCCGCGAGTTCCTCGATACCTACGCCGAAGCCTTCTACCGCGATGCCGAAACCGAGCTCCCCAACCACAAGCACCTGGTTGAGCAGCTCGGCCGCGAAATAGCCCGCTCAGACAGATACCACTACAGCCTCTCCATCGCCGTCTTCCAGATCGTCCGTGTCGAGGACCTGGCCGAAGCCTGGGGCGACGCCGCGGTCCGCCGTGGCATCAGCCATGTCGCCCAGACCCTGCGGCGCGTCTGCCGCACCTCCGACTTCCTCGCCCGAGTTTCCCCCGACAAGTTCGCCGTCGTCCTCGTCCAATGCACTGAAGACCAGGCCCGAATGTTCGGTGAGCGCGTCGCCCTCGCAGTCGCCAACCGCCCGCTGAAGCGCGACGCCTCCCTCCGTGTCCCGCTGTACGTCAACGTCCAGTTCTCGGCCCTCGAGTTCTCCTCCGCCGAGTTCCGTGGACCCCTTGAGTTCCTCAGTGCCGCAGGTGGCGACCTCTCCGCAGCAGCCCCGGCGCGCAAAGTGCGCCGCGCAACCCGCGCCGAAGTCGACCCTGCCTCCCTTCGCCGGCAGCTTGTTGAGGACTACCAGACCGCCACCGACTCCAAAGACTTCGCCGAAGCCTATGCGGAGTTCAAAGAGCGGCGGGAACGGCGGGCCGGCTAACCTCCCGCTCGCATCGAAAGTTTCAATAGGGTAACTTCCGCACCAGTGTCTCCGTGCGACACCCTGGCCGCGTATTTCTGCGCCCTCGACAAATGGGATGTCGAAGGCATGCTCGTGCATCTCGATGACCGTATCGAGTTCGCCGACGAGATCTCGGGCGGTTGGGGCCGGCTCGAGGGCCCGGAAGCGATCCGCTCCTATACCGAGTCCCTCGCCAGTATGATCACCGGCCTCTGCTCCGAACTCAGCGAACTGAACGAGCGCGTCTATCAGGGCGCCGCCACGGTCACCGGCCGCCTCCGCCAGGCCTACACCCTCAACGGCGAGCCCCGTCAGTACTTCTTTCTCATCAGCGCCGTGTTCCGCCGCACATCCGATGACTGGAAGATGTGTCTGGGCCATATGACGCCGGTCTCGGGACCGGCGTGGTAGTTGCTCCCGGCACTCCAACCGACGTCGCCCGAAAGTTCTTTCGTGCCGTCGACCAGGACGATGTCGACACCGTCAGCGCCCTCTCAGCCGGGCTTGTGGAATTCTGCGACGAGATCTCCGGCGGCTGGGCCCGCTTCGATCGGGAGGGCGTCCGCAGATACTCGGAGGCCATGGCCAACTTGATCACCGACTCCCGAACCGAAATCCACGCAGCCCGCGAGCGGATCCTCGACGATGTCGCCACGGTTACCGGCACGGTGCGCCAGAGTTACTCCCTCAACGGCGAGCCCCGCCACTACGAAATCCTCGTCTCCATGGTCTTCCACCGCGGCGAGGCAGGCTGGGAACTCACAATCGGGCACATGACCCCGACAGAAACCTCCCGTGCCTGAGTAAGTCGAAGGCCCACCGGCGGCGGCGGGCCTCGGCTCGAACGTCCCAATCGGCCGGGTTAGCCGCCAGCCTTGCTCTTCAGGTACTGGTCGAGCGGCTGCTGCGCATTCCACATCGGGACCGCGCCCTCCAGACTCGAGATCTGTCCCCAGTTCTCCTGCACCCACTCCGCATCCTTGATGTCGTCCATCCCGGGCCGGAGTCCCGGCCCCTTCACGATGGCCGCGCGGTTGAAGTTCCCTGCGCCAGCTTCGATCACCATGCCCGTGTCCGTGCACTCCTTCGAGACCAGGTACACCACCGCGGGCGCTACCAGTTCCGGCTTCAGCCGGTCCACCATCTCCTGTGGCATCACCGTCTGCGTCAGGCGCGTCCCGGCCACCGGCGCGATGGTGTTCACGTTCACGTTGTACTTCACGCCCTCCTGCTTGAGGACGTTCATCAGCCCGAGCATCGCCGTCTTCGCCGCGCCGTAGTTCGCCTGGCCGAACTGCCCGTAAATGCCCGAAGACGATGTGGTCAGCACTACGCGACCGTAAGACTGCTGCCGGAACACCGGCCACGCCGCCCGTAACACTGTGAACGAACCCTTGATGTGCACCGCGAAGACCTTGTCCCAGTCATCCTCGCTCATGTTGTGAAACGCCACGTCCCGCAGGATCCCGGCGTTGCAGACCACCACATCCAGCCGGCCCCATGTGTCGATCGCCGTCTTCACCATGTTGAAGCCGCCGTCGTAGCTCGCGACGCTGTCGAAGTTCGGCACAGCCTCGCCGCCCGCGGCCTTAATCTCATCCACTACCTTCACGGCCGCCGCCCGGTCCTCGCCCTGCCCGTGCGGGTCGCCACCCAGGTCGTTCACCACGACCTTCGCCCCCCGCTTCGCAAGGTCGATGGCGTAGGCGCGTCCAAGCCCCGCGCCCGCTCCAGTTACCAGTGCTACCTGCCCCTCAAAAGAAATGCTCATGTTCAGCCCTTTCGCTGTCGTGTTGTCGTGTCGCGACCGCGCGGGCGGCCACAGAATCGCGCTCAGAAGCCTACCAGCCCCACGCCAAACCGTCCGCCTTCCGAGTAGGCTCCCGCCCATGACCATGATGTGGGATGACGAACCCGCCACCCCGGCGGAAGAAGACCTCACCCTCAGTCTCCGCAACGTCGCCGCCGCCCCCGGCGAGGATGAAGGCACATTCCGTGTCCTCCTTCAGACCACCCGCGGAGACATCACCGGCATCCTCCACCCCGTCGAAGGCGGCACGGGCGCTGCCATCTTCGTCTGCGGTGCCATGGGCGGCTTCGATGGTCCCGCGGCCGGAGCCTTCCAGCGCCTCGCGCTGGCCCCGCTCGTCCAGGCCGGTGTCACCAGCCTCCGCCTCGACTACCGCCACGCCAACAACTTCGAGGAGTGCGTCCTCGATGTCCTCGCCGGCTGCTCCTTCCTCAAAGGTATCGGCGCCGAGAAGGTCGTCCTCGTCGGCCACAGCTTTGGCGCCGCCGTCGTCATCAAGGCAGGCGAACTCGCCCCTGTCGTCGCCGCAGTCGCCGCGCTCTCCCCCCAACTCCACGGCACGCGCGAAGTCGAACTTCTCGGCAAGCCCCTTCTCCTCGTTCACGGCACCGAGGACAACGTCCTCAGCCACGAAGCCAGCGAGGATGTCTACCGCCGTGCCCTCGAGCCAAAGCGCATCGTCCTCTTCGGTGGGGCCGGCCACTCGCTGGTCCAGGCCAGGGACCAGCTCGATGCGCTCCTCCTCGACTGGATCCCCGCCCGGCTCCGTGGCGAAGAACCCCCCACCGGCCGCGCTGAAGTTTGGGTCGCCTGACCAGCTCCCTCGAAGCGCTGGCGTCCCAATCTGCGCTACGATGCCCGCGATGACGGAAGCCGCTTCAACCGCAGCGTCCTCCCTGGCAGAGGGCCGCGCATCGCTCGCCCGGGGCGACTGGGCCTCTGCGACACACGCGTTCGGTGGCGTCCAGCCGCCATCCGCCGAATCTCTTGAGGGCCTCGGCACCGCTGCCTATAACAGCCAGGACGGCCGTGCCTCGTTCCAACACTTCGAAGCCGCCTACCAGGCCTACCGCGAACGCGGCGATGTCCGCGGCGCCGCCCGGTGCGCGTTCAACCTCGCGAACCTGTCGATCGAATACCGCGCCGAACCCGCCGTCGCCAATGGCTGGCTCCGGCGCGCCGAGCGCTTGCTCGAAGGCCACGAGCCGGTGGTCGAGCACGCCTGGCTCTCTATTTGGAGCGGCTACCACGCCCTGATGATCGACAACGACCTTGCCCGCGCCCACGCGCTCGAGGAGAAAGGTCTCTCCCTCGCCCGCTCCCTCGGCGACACCGACTCCGAGACGCTGGCGGTCTCCTTGCTCGGCCTCGCGATGGTCAGCACGGGCCGGGTCGATGAAGGAATGGCGCTGCTCGACGAGGCCGCCACCGCCTCCATCGCCGGTGAGGTCGAGGACCCGAATGTTGCCTTCAGCTCCGTCTGCAACGTCATCGAAGCTTGCGGCAAAGTCTACGATTTCGACCGCGCCGAGCAGTGGTGCCGCCGTACCGCCGACTTCACCGCCAACCGCAATGTGAGCGGCTGGTACTCGGTCTGCCGGCCGAACTATGCCCGTGTCCTCCTCTGGCGCGGCGATTGGCAAGCAGCCGAATCCGAGCTGCTGCAGGCCGCCGCCGCTGTCGCCGACCTCTTCCCCCCGCTTGTCGTCGAAAGCCTTGTCCGCCTCGCGGAACTTCGCACACGGCAGGGGCGCTTTGAGGAAGCCGCTCAACTATTCGATCGCGCCGGTGCCGATCCCCTCGCCCTCCCCGGGCGCGCGACTCTCGCGCTCGAGCTCGATCAGCCGGCCGAAGCCTGGGACCTTGCCGAGCGCTTCCTTCGTACCCGCCAACCAGAAGACCGCTCCGCCTGCGTGCTCGTCTGCGAAACCCTCGTCCGCGCGGGACTCCTCCTCGCCAATCGTCCTCTTGCCGCGCGCGCGGTTGAAGAGGTGACCGGCGCAGCGGAAGTGGTCCGCACGGCCCCGGTTCGGGCCATAGCCCTCCACCTCCGGGGCCTTCTCCTCCTCGCTGACGCCCACCCCGAAGACGCCCGCCGGCTGCTCGAAGACGCGGTCGACCTCTATGCCCGGACAGGTTCCGTGGCGGAAACAGCCCGAGCAAGACTGGACCTGGCGATCGCCCTCCGCGAGCTTGACCGCGACGCTGCCGCGACTGATCAGGCCCGCCTCGCGCACGAAGCGTTCCAGCGACTTGGCGCGCGGCCCGATTCTCGCCGCGCCGAGGCCTTCCTGGGCCTGACGCCCTCGGCTCGCTCGGAACCTGACGACGGCGTGGGCCTCACCCCCCGCGAACGCGAAATCCTCGACCTCATGGCTCGGGGCCACAGCAACCAGAGAATCGCCGAGCGCCTCGTTGTCAGCATCCGCACCGTCGAACGCCACATCTCGAACATCTACCAGAAGCTCGGCGTTTCCGGCCCCGCGGCCCGCGCCGCGGCTGTCGCCCACGCGCTCGGCCAGGAATTCGGAGATCACTGACAGCACCCTGCGTGTCGGTCTACGTGTGTTCTCCCCCGCGGATTGCGTGTCCTCACGGATCCCCTGCCGTGGGCCCCGGGCTACGCTGATGTCCGCGCCAAGGGGCCGGGGTCGCTTCTGTTCCCGGCCCCCGGCGTACCAACCCCAACCCGTGGAGGGAACTCATGGTCACGGTTGATACCGTCAAGCGAACACCGGCTGAGATCGATGAGGGCGAAGTTACCGCCCTTGCCTCTCGCCTCGAAGGGACTCTGCTCCAGGCCACGGATGCTGCCTACGAAGATGCTCGCAAGATCTGGAATGGCACCATCGACCGCCGCCCGGCGCTCATTGCCACCTGCAAGTCCACCAACGATGTCGCCGAAGCCGTCCGATTCGCCACCCGGCACGACCTCCTCGTCTCGGTCTGTGGCGGCGGCCACAACGTCGCGGGGCTGGCTGTCTCTGATGGCGGCTTGATGATCGACCTTCGCGAAATGCGGCAGGTCACCGTCGATGCCGCCACCAGCACCGTCACCGCCCAGGGTGGCGCCCAGCTTGGCGATATCGACCCCGTCGCGCAGTCCGCTGGCCTTGTCGTCCCCATCGGCGTCGCGAGCGAAACCGGCATCGCCGGCCTCACCCTCGGCGGCGGTATGGGCTGGGTGCGCCGCAAGTACGGCCTCACCTGCGACAATCTGCTCCGCGCCACCGTCGTCACCGCCGGCGGCGAAGTTGTCACCGCCAGCGCGGATGAGAACCCGGACTTGCTTTGGGCGCTCAAGGGTGGCGGCGGGAACTTCGGTGTCGTCACCGAGTTCCAGTTCCGCGCCTACCCCGTCGGGCCCGAGGTGACCTTCTGCCTCGTCGCCCATCCCATCGAGAAGGCCAGAGAGGGACTCCAACTCTTCCGCTCTTTTGCCGAAAACGCCCCCGACGAGATGAGCGCCTTCGCTATCCTCTGGAGCGTCCCCCACGCCGATGACTTCCCGAAGGAGCATCAGGGCAAGCCAACCCTCATTTTCGCCGCCGCCTGGATCGGCGATCCCTCCGAGGGTGAGAAGCTGTTCGAGCCGCTCCGCACCTTCACCGAGCCTTACGCCGATCTCAGCGGCCCGGTTCCTTACCTGGACCTCCAGCAGCTCTTCGACGCCGATTATCCCAAGGGCGCCCGGTACTACTGGAAGTCCAACCACCTCGCGTCCCTCTCCGACGAGGTCATCGATATCCTCGTCGAACGGACGCTGTCCCGCCCTTCCCCTGAGTCCACGCTGGATGTCTGGCAGCTCGGTGGGGCCATCAGCCGGGTACCCGAGGGGGCGACCCCCTACCCGCACCGCGAGGCGCCGTACCTGCTCGGCATTGAGGCCAACTGGCACCACGCGGAAGACGATGCCGCCAACCAGACCTGGGCCCGTGATGTCTTCGCCACCATGCGGAAGCACTCCTACAAGGATGCTCTCTACGTGAACTTCCCGGGCAACCTGGAAGAGGGTGATGACCTCGTCCGCAAAGCCTACGGCGCGAACTACGACCGCCTGGCCGAGGTCAAGCGCAAGTACGACCCCGACAATCGGTTCCGCCTCAACTCCAACATCAAGCCCTGACCGCTCGCGCCACTCTCCCCCTCCTCGCGGGGAGAGTGGCGTTCCCTCCCCTTACGAAAGCCGCGACCGCGCTCCCCTGAACGGCCCCGAAGGCCCACCGCTGAACTCTGGCCATACCTCGCCCGCGCCCACCCGCTCACCGCAGTCGGGGCAGTAGTAGCGCAAAGTCACCGCATGTCCCGTCTCTCCGTGCGTGATCCTGGCCTCGTCCATCAGATGCTTCGTCCCGAAGTACGCCATCGCCCCCGTCACGAACCCCAGCTCGCGTCCCTTCTCGGTCAGCAGGTACGAAGCCCGCAACGGGCGCTCACTGTAGATCCGTCGTTCGACCATCCCGGCATCCTCGAGGTGCCGCAGCCGTTCCGAGAGCACGTTCGGCGCGATCCCCGAGAGCGCCTGCTCCAGGTCCGCGAATCGCCGCTCGCCCTGGTTCAACAGCTCCCGGACGATGAGCATCGTCCATCGATCGCCAACCACTTCCAGCGTCAGCGCAATCGGGCAGTTCTGATCATATGAGCGGCCCATGGCTCACCCCCGGGCGAACATTTCCGTGCGCCAGTGTCTCACCGCCTCGGAAGTCCGGCAAGTAACTAGCAATTCCCAACCTGCCACCATAGCCCCGCGCTGGGCCGCCAGAGCGCCCGGTCACCGGCCCTTGAAGGCTGGCTCCCGGCGCTCTGCGAATGCCGCAAGGCCCTCCTTGAAGTCGTCGCTCTGGAACAGCGGCAGCAACTGCAGGTAGATGTGGTCCACGGCCGCCTCAAACGGCTCGTCCATCCCGAGGCGCATCATCCGCTTGGTTGCCTGCACGCTCAGCGGAGCATTGCTGGCGATCTTCGTCGCGAACGCCATCGTCTCCGCCATCAGGTCCTCGTGCTTCACGACCTTGTTCACCAGCCCCAGTTCGAGCGACTGCTGCGCGTCCAGCACCTCCCCCACAAACGCCACCTCAGCAGCCTTTGCCCAGCCCAACAGCCTCGGCAGGTACCAGGTCCCGCCCGACTCAGGCAGCACGCCCCGCTTCGCGAAAACTGCGCCCATCTTTCCGTGCTCGCTCGCGATCCGGATGTCACAACCGAGCGCAAGGTCCATGCCGTATCCGGCCGCGGCGCCATTGAGCGCACAGATTACAGGCTTGTCCATCCGGTTGAGCACCACCGGCGGCGAAGAGTGCAGGTCGAAGAGCCGGTAGCCGCGCCCGCCCGCTGCCACACCATTCCCCGAAGCCTGGTCCTTCAGGTCCAGGCCGGCGCAAAATCCGCGCCCGGCCCCGGTGAGCACCACCACCCGCACGTCGGGATCCATGTTCGCCGCAATCAACTGGTTCGAAAGCTCCGCCAGCATCGGCCCGCTAATCGCGTTCAGGCGGTCCGGTCGGTTCAGTGTCAGGGTCGTCACATGCCCCGTCTGTTCGACGAGCAACTCATCCGTAGCCATGGTCCCTCACCTCGAGTTCAAACGTGCCCGAAGTCTCGCACCCGCTGCATCGCCCGGCAACCGGCCCTCCGCTCGCCCGGGACCTAGCGCTCCAACAGGTACTCACCCAGCGTCAGCCCGCTCGCGTGCACCTCCGCCGCCACCGCCACCCCCACGTACCGGACGTGCCACGGCTCATACGCGTACCCGGTGATGGCTTCCTTTCCCTCGGGGTAGCTCACGATGAAGCCATACTTCCACGAGTTCTCCGCCACCCACGCTGCTTCGGGCGTACCGGCGAAGGCGTCCAGGCGGTATCCCGCGCTCGCGCTCACGACGTCGGCGGTCGTCCCCAACTGGTGCTCGCTGTGGCCCGGCCGCGCGCTCACGCGATCCGCTTCCTCCTGCCCAAGGGTCGATACCCAGTACTGGTACGTCGCCACCTGCTCGGCATAGCTCCTGTACGCGCTCGAAACGAATAGGACCACTCCCTCCGCCTCCGCCTCGTCGAGCATCCTCAAGAGAGGCACCGAAGCATCCTCCCTCATCCAGTGCCCGTTGCCATCCGGTCCAGCACCGTAAGACCTGCTATTGGGCAGAGGCACCAGGTTCGGTGGTTCGCAGTCTTCCGCCAGCCAGTTCTGCTTATCGATTGGCGCCAGGATGTCCCCGCAGGTCTGCTGCTGGCCTGTCACCTGGTCAGGAGGTGTCGGCAACCCCCCGGGAGTTGAGGTTGGGCCCCCTGGCGTCTCGGTCCCGGTGCCGCTGACCACCGGACCGGACGGCGTTGCTGTGGGGTCGAAGATCACCGTTGCCCGCTGGCCGTTCCCTGCGTCCCCACACGCCATCACCAGCCCGACCACAAGCCCCACAGCCACTCCCGCGGCGACGACCATCATGCTGCGAGGGAGGCTGCTCACGCCGTCCACCTTACCGCTCGTCCCCCGTTCGTCCCACGCCACCCGGTAAACCCCCGGGAAGGCCGCTCGACGTAAGATGCGCGCCATGCCTGCCGCCGACTTCGTCCGTTACCGCCACTCCGATCTGTTTGAGTTCACCGTCCAGGTCTTCGAGAGCCTCGCCGTGCCGCACGCCGAAGCCGTCATCGCCGCCGAGGCGCTCATCGATGCCGACCTCATGGGCATCGACTCCCACGGTATCGCCCATCTCCCGTGGCATGGCGGCTACGTCCCGGGACTCCGCAAGGGCACCGTCAACCCCACTCCCTCCATCCGCACCCTCCGCGAGACGCCCACCACCGCCCTCCTCGACGCCGACGGGGCGATGGGGGTCGTAGCAGGCGGCCCGGCCATGGAGCTCGCCATCGCCAAAGCCGCCGAATTCGGCGTCGGCATGGTGGCCGTCACCAACTCCCGCCACTTCGGCGCGGCCGGCCACTGGGCGCTGATGGCCGTACCCCATCAAATGTGCGGGATTGCCACCTGCAACGGAACGCCCATCGTCGCACCGGCAGGCGGCACCGAGCGCGTCTTCAACACAAACCCCATCGCTTTTGCCGCCCCGGCCGGCGATGACCATCCCTTCATGTACGACGCGGCTACCTCCGTCGTGGCCGCAGGCAAGCTCGAACTCGCCGGGTACAAAGGAGCCTCCATCCCTGTGGGCTGGGCGAAGACCGCCGCGTTCGAAGACACGGAGGACCCTCACGTCCTCGCCCAGAAGGGCGTGCTGCTTCCCCTCGGCGGCGACCTCGTCCACTCCTCCTACAAGGGTCATGGCCTCTCCATGATGGTGGACATCCTCTCGGGCCTGCTTAGCGGCAACGGGCACTCAGCCCGTCTCCAATCTGGCACTCCCACTCATGGCCATGTCGGCCACTTCCACGCCGCCATCCGAATCGATGCCTTCCGCGATCCCACGGACTGGGCCCGCGACATGCAGGCTCTCTACGCCTCCGTTCGCGCGGTCCGGCCCATCGACGGCGTCGAACAGGTCCTCGTCTCCGGCGAAAGGGAACACCGCATCCGCCAGGACCGTCTCGTTACCGGCATTCCTCTGCCCCGTCGCGTGATCGAGCAGCTCGAGCAGTGCGCAACCGATTGCCAGGTGCCGTTCCCCCGCCCGCTCTGACATCGGTCCCGGGCCCCGCCGGGTAGAAGACTTCTTGACTCTTCGTTGCTCGCATCCCGTTCTATGCGCATGCTATGAAGGTCACATCCTCCCGCACCGGAAGGCGCAGCAGGCCAGACTCAGGCCGAACTTCACCCTCCATGCCCGATCTGTGACTGCACCAGAATGGCGGCTTAAACGCGTCGCGCCGGTCTTTTTCGCCTCCCTGAGGGTCGGAGTCGGACATCTCCCGGCCTCACGGAGGTATTTTCATGTCCGCGGCAGTACGGCCGAACGACGACTATGCGGAACTGCGCCGCATAGTCCGCTCCGAGGGTCTCCTCGAACCGCAGCCGCTCTACTACTTCTACAAGCTGGCAAGTGTGGTGTTCATACTCGCGCTCGCCGTCTCCGTTCCCTTCCTGAACCCCCACCCCCTCATTCTCCTGCTCGATGCGGCACTCCTCGGCTTCGCCTCAACCCAGGCCGGCCTCCTCAGCCACGACATCATCCATCGTCAGGCGTTCCGGGGCCGCGTTCAGAACCATGTCTTCCGTCTCGCCGTGGGCAACCTGCTGCTCGGCCTCAGTCACTCCTGGTGGGCGGTCAAGCACAACGCCCACCACGCGAACCCGAACCACGTCGACAAGGACCCCGACATCAAGATTCCTTTCGTGGTGTTCGCTGCCGATCAGATCAAGGAGCGCGCCCGCTGGACACACCCGCTCATCGCGATCCAGACGGTCGTCCTTCCCGTGCTCTTCCTGGTCCAGGCCCTCAGCATGCGCCTCGCCAGCGTTGTCCACCTTGCGACTCAACCCAGGCCTCCCAGGCGCCTGCTCCAATCGACGCTCTTCCTCGCCCACCTCGCGCTCTACGCCGTGCTCCTCATCGCGATTGGAGACTGGGTCCTTGCCCTCGCGTTCGCGGCCGTACACCAGGCGGTGTTCGGGCTCTACAACAGCTCCGTCTTCGCCTCGAACCACAAAGGCATGCCCCTTGTCCGCGAAGGCGAACGCCTCGACTTCCTGCGCGAACAGGTGCTCACCTCCCGTGATGTCGACGGCCACCCCTTCACCGACTTCTGGTACGGCGGACTCAACTACCAGATCGAACATCACCTCTTCCCCACCATGCCCCGCAACAACCTTCCGAAAGCACAGGTGTTCGTCCGCCAGTTCTGCGCCGAAAGGGAAATCCCCTACACCTCGACTCGTCTCTTCGGCGCCTACCGCGAAACCTGGGCCCATCTGCACCGCGAAAGCGCGGCACTGAGACGCCGCTCGAGCAAGCTCACCCCCTCGGACACGCCCCAGTAGCCGCTCGGCCACCTGCGACACAACTGAAACCCCGCCAGCCGCTTTGGTGTTGCGTCCGTTCCCAGCGTCGCGAGACGATGGTTTCCCAAGGAGGATCTCCATGACCAGGATCCCAACGGATCAACCCCTTCTCGAACTCGTCGACAGCGAAGAGGGCCGCGCGTACGCGTGGGGCGGCGGCAGCCTCCTGTTCGTCGTCCTTCTCGTCGTCCTGCTGATCATCCTGCTCTGACCGCCCGTCACACCAGGAACCTCATCCGGCCGGCCGCTGCGCCGGCCGGACTCGTTCGTGGTCGGATCTACTCGCCGATGAACTCCATCACCGTGCTCGCAAACGTATCCGGCTGGTGGAGCGGGACCTGGTGACCAGCCTCCGGAATCTCCACAAACCGCCCATCAGGCAGCCGCCGCACCATCTCCTCCGCGATTTCGCGGCTGAGGATGCTGCTTTTCCCCGCCCGGATCACCAGGGTCGGGCACGTGATGTGCTCCAGGCTTTCCCAGAGGTACGGGATCTCCGCGATCGCTCCTCGCCCCGTTGCCTGGTGGATCGCCGGGTCGAACCGGAACACGAGGTTCCCGCTCCCCTCGTCGAGCTGGAGTCCCGCGGCCATCTGACGCTCAAGGAACTCCTTCCCCCGGCCGGGATAAAGCTTCGCGTAGTACTCCAGCGCTTCGGCCTCCGTCGGGAAGCCCGGGGCCTTCTGCGATTCCCCAGTCGTCCTGCGAATCCCTCTCGCTCCCGTGTCCGCCATCTGCGGCCCCATGTCCGCCAGCACAAGGTGCTTCAGCCGGTGGCTGTGGTCGCGCGCGTACGCCATCGCCACCCGGCTCCCGATGCTGTGCGCCACCAGGTCGAACGCCTCGAAGTCCATCTCTTCCACGAACCCGCGCAGGTCCATCGCGAACGCCCACACCAGGTAGCTACCCGGCGCATGCTCGCTCTCGCCGTGCCCCCTCAGGTCCGGCGCATACACGGCGTATCCCGCTGCCATTCGCTCCGCTATGTGCTCCCAGTACCGCGCGTTGTTCATCAGCCCGTGCAGCAGCACCACCGGCTCGGACTCCACCGCTCCCCACCGGATGTAGTGGTGTCGCAGCCCATGGATGGTCAGGAACCCGTCGGTCCCCGCCTCTGGCTCGGCCGTCCGAACTTCGCTCTCAGTCATCGCTCGCCCATCCTACAGGCAAAGACCCACCGCCCAGCACTGCCGCCCAGGCTTGTCACTTCTGTCTGGCAGTTGACCGCTACCCCTCGAGGTACGCTGCCAGTCGCGGATGCGGCGTACGCTGCACCGTCGCCGCTGCCAGGTTCGCGAGGTACTCCTCCACCTGTCGCTTCCGAAGAGCCGCTAGCTTCGTCCGCCCCTGCTCGATCTTGTCGGCCCCGCCACCAAGAAGCACAGCCAACGGTTCCGCCACGGCGGAGTCCTCCCAGTCCTTGGCCAGGCGCGCCTCGGCTTTGTTGAAGTACAGGTTCTGCTCCTCGCGGCGATCCCACATCTTGAACAGGAAGTGCTTCATCCGCTCGATGTGGTACTCCATCAGCCGCCCGCGGTCCTGCGCGCAGAGCCGGTAGAGGTCCTGCTCCAGCTGATTCTGGGCGATCTGCTCTCCACTCCTGAACAGTGTGTGGAGCGTGCTGTCCCCCACGAAGA
>CAYPAZ010000005.1:0-21314 GCA_964408835.1 uncultured Anaerolineaceae bacterium | reverse complement strand
GGGAGCTAAAGTTGGCCGGGTAAGTGTAGGCGGACGGGTGGAGGGTGTCACTGGGAAGGGAGAAGGGAGAAGGGAGAAGGTCGCGCCGGACGGGGGCTTGCGGGAGGATGGGAGCGTGCGACCCCCGGGCCCGGCTGGCGATTTCGAGACAGGCGGCGGCGCGCGGGTGGAGTTCCCGGGGTGGAAGCAGAACCTGGCGTTCGTCTGGGTGGGGACGTTCGTGGGGTTGCTCGGCGCGAACTTCGTCTTTCCGTTCATCCCTTTCTATATCAAAGAGCTCGGCGTGACCGACGAATCGCGGGTGGCGTTCTACACGGGGCTGACGGCGAGCGTTACGGGGCTTTCGCTGACGGTGACGGCGCCGATCTGGGGATCACTGGCGGACCGGCTGGGGCGGAAGCCGATGTTCCTGCGGGCGCTGGTTGGGGCGGGGGTGGCGATCGCATTGATGGGGGCGGCGCAGAGCGTGTGGCAGCTGGTGGGGCTGCGGTTCGTGATGGGGGCGTTTGCGGGGACGATGGGCGCGGCGGCGGCGCTGGTGGCGGCGACGACGCCGAGGGAGCGGGTAGGGTATTCGCTGGGGACGCTGCAGACGGCGGTGTTCACGGCGAACATGTTGGGGCCGGTCATCGGCGGGATTGTGGCTTCGACGATCGGGATCCGCGAGTCGTTCTTCTTCTGCGCGGCGTTGTACGGGGTCGCGGCGGTGCTTGGGTGGGTGTTCGTGCGGGAGCCGAGGGCGGCGGTGGTCGCGGTGGAGACGGAGGGGCGGACGCCGGGACTCATCGAGAACCTAAGGATTGTGGTGGCGGAAAGGCAGATCGTGGTGATGCTGGGGCTGCTGTTCTGCCTGTGGCTGGGGACGACGTATGTGCGGCCTGTGATGCCGTTGAGCATCGATGGGTTCGCAAGCCACCCGGAGACCGGTCCGAACCGGGTACACGTCGGGCTGTTGGGGTGGAGCGCCGAGCTGCGGGAGGAGGCGGCGACGGGGGTGGTGTTCGGGGTGCTGGGGCTGACGAGCACGGTGGCGGCGCTTTCGATGGCGCCCCTGGGGCAACGGTTGGGATACCGGAACTGCGTTGTGGGGGCGGCTGCGCTGAGCGGACTACTGTTCCTGCCGGTGGCAGCGGCGGGGAGCTTCACGTGGTTCTGCGTGTTCTTCGCGGGGGTGGGGTTGTTCCAGGGGGCGATGGTGCCGGGGACGAACGCGCTGATCGCGGCGCGGGCGCCGGAGGGGAAGCAGGGGAGCGCGTTCGGGCTAGCGGCGAGCATGCAGTCGCTGGCGCTGCTCATCGGGCCGATAGGGGGCGGTGTGACGGCGGCGCTGCTCGGGATCGACGCGGTGTATGTGGTGATCGGCGTGTTGTTGATGGGAGCGGCGGCGTTGGGGGCGGTGTTGATCCGGGAGCCGGAGGGGCTGGGACGCAGGGTGAGCTAACGTTTGCGTTAACGTTCTGTGGTATACTCGGACGCGATGCCGGACGAGAAGACCTCCGCATTCCTGCAAATCGGGGAAGCTGCCGATGCGACCGGGCTTACCCAGCGGACGCTTCGCTTTTACGAAGAGAAGGGGCTGTTGTCGCCACCGACGCGGCTGGACGGCGGCTTCCGCCTGTATTCGCCGGAGGACCTGGAGCGGGTGGAGCGGATCAAGCAGCTGAAGGATCTGCTGGGGTTCTCGCTCGCGGAGATCAAGGAGATGCTGGAGTACGAGGACATGCGGCTCCAGATCCGGGCAGAGTGGCGGCAGGATGCGGATGCGGCGGAAAAGGCGAGTACGCTGCGGCGGGCCCGTGACATCGCTCAGCACCAGGTGGACCTGCTGGACCAGAAGGTGGAGAAGATGTCGGAGATGAGGCGGGTGCTTGCGGAGCGGATAGCGAAGTACGACGAAGCGCTGGCCCAGTACGAGGCCGAGCCGGCCCGCGCTTGACCCGGAGGGCGGCGAGCCTAGACTTCCGAGACGTATGAAGCGACTACGACTGCTGATGGTTGGCGCAGGGGTTGGCGCGGCGGGCTCGCTGCTGATGGTGGCACCGGCCTCGGCGGCGCCGGCTTTGCAGACGGGCGTGCAGATCGATGTCGTCCCGGGGGTTATCTGGACGGTGGCCGGAATCGCGATCACGTGTGCGGTGGGTGGGGTGCTGTACTTCTTCAAGCGCGAGGTGGGGGGATTCCCGGAAAACCCGGACTGGGTGGCGCCGATTTCGATCATGCGGAGCGCGGACCTGCCGGATGAGGGGGCGTACGGGGACGTGGAGCCTGGCGCGCACGGCGGGCACCACTAGCCGGGCGAGGCCAGCCGCCGGCCGCCGGGCCGGAATCGGAAGGCTGGCGCAGCGTTTGTTTGGGGTGGGGATGGGTGATACGTTTCGAAGAACCCCGAGGGCACATACATGGGTCAACTTGGGCAGTTGCTGACCCGGGCGCGTGAAGCCCGGGGGCTCACGCTCGAAGACGCCGAACGCGACACCCGCATCTCCAGGCGCTATCTGCAGGCACTCGAAGACGAAGAGTTTGAGGCCATACCGGCGCCCGTCTACGCGCGCGGGTTCCTCCGCTCCTACTCGCAGTACCTGGGCCTGGACCCGCAGGAAACGATCGTCCTGTTCAACCGGAGCGAGGAAGAGATCTCGACGGCGCCGCCGCCCCGGCGAGCTTCGATGCAGGAACCGATCAGCCCGGTGGGGCCTGCGCGGCCCTCATGGCGGAGGCCTGACCAGCAGCCGCGGCCGGCGGGCACGCGGGCCAACGCGCCGGACTTCGAGCCTGTCATCGGGATCGACATTGGAGTACCGGTACCGGCGAGGCGGATCAACACCGACCCGGCGGCACAGGCACGCACCGCAACGGTGGCGTTCGTGGCGATCGCGGTGGTGGCGGCCGTGCTGCTGTTCGCGTTCCTCATTTCGCGGCTGGCGGACGACGGGACGTCGATGCCGCCGGGCGGGAGTGGGGATCAGTCGGACCAGGACTCCCCCACCGCGGTGACGGAGCCAACCACGGCGGGCAACATCACCGGGTTCGTCCCCAGCGTCGTGGGCATGGAGGCAACCGAGGCGAGGACGGAGCTCGAGGGAGCCGGGTACCGGGTGGCGGAGCTTTCGGAGAGCAGCACGCAGCCAGAAGGCATCGTGGTGGACCAGAGCCCGGCGCCGGAAGCCAGCCTGGCGCCGGGATCCACGGTGACCATAGTGGTGAGTACGGGATCTTGATGGCTGTCCCGCGGACCTACCACCTTGTCACGCTGGGTTGCCCGAAGAACGACGTGGACAGCGAGCACTTCGAGCGCTTGCTGCGGGGCGGGGAGTTGGTGGCGGTGGTGGAGCCGGGGGATGCCGACGCGATCATCGTGAATACGTGCGGGTTCATCGAGCAGAGCCAGGAGCAATCGCTGGCGGCGGTGCGGCAACTGGCAGCGGGGAAGCGCGACGGCCAGACGCTCATCGTTGCCGGGTGCATGACGCAGCTTTACGGGCGCGAGGTGGGCGAGGAGGCGGGAGTCGACCACGTGTTCGGCGTGGGGCAGTGGCGTGAGGTAGCGCAGCTGCTCAGCGTGGACGTGGCACATGTCTACGACATCCCGGAGAGCGCGGCGACGGTCCGCGGTCCGAGCGCCTACCTGAAGATTTCTGACGGCTGCGACGCGCCCTGCACGTTCTGCGTCATCCCGAAGATCAAGGGAGGGCTGCGGTCGGCGCCGGCGGGACTGCTGGTGAAGGAGGCGCAGAGGCTGGTGGGAGCCGGGGCGAAGGAGCTTGTGCTCGTGGGCCAGGACACGACGGCCTGGGGAGAGGACATGGGGATGGGGGTCGCGAGCGGGCTGCCGGGACTGTTGCGGATGCTCGCGGAAGCGGTTGGTCCCGAGACGTGGCTGCGGTTGATGTACGCGTATCCGAGCCGGGTAACGCCGGCGCTCATCGAGGAGATGGCGGGGAATGCGAGCGTCATCCCGTATCTCGATGTGCCGCTGCAGCATGGGAGCGAGGCAACGTTGCGGCGGATGAAACGGCCGCACAACCTGGAGAAGGTGCACGCGTTCATCGGCGAGCTGCGGAAGACGATGCCCGACATCGTGCTGCGGACTTCGCTCATCGCGGGGTTCCCGGGGGAGACGGAGGCGGAATTCCGGGAACTGGAGGCGTTTGTGAAAGCGATCGAGTTCGACCACGTGGGGGTGTTCACATACTCGCTCCAGCAGTGGACGCCAGCGTTCGAGATGCATGCCCAGGTGGCCGACGAGGTCAAGCACGAGCGGCGAGAGCGGCTCATGGCGTTGCAGAGGAGGATTTCGAGGCGGAGGGCGAAGCGGTTCGTTGGCAGGACCCTCGAGATGCTGGTGGAGGGGGAAGGTGAGGATGAGGACGGGAAGAGGCTCGTCGCCGGGCGGACATACCGGGAGGCGCCTGAGGTGGACGGGATGGTGTTCGCGTACGGGAAGGCGATGCCGGGGAGCAGGATCCGGGTGAGAATAGAGAGCGCAACCGAGTACGACCTGTTCGGGCGGGTCGCGCGGTGAGGGGCAAGGCGGAGTATGTTTTCGCTGGCCGTAGCACGCTCGTAACACGAGGGGACTAGCATGAGTTCCGGAACAGATGACCCGCGGGGCAGTGGAGCGATGCACGAATCGGTTAGCTATGTGATCTCGGCCTGCCGGGATAACGACGTGAAGTTCATCCGGCTGTGGTTCACCGACATCGTCGGGAGCCTGAAGACGTTTGCGATCACGGTGGAGGAGCTGGAGAAGGCGTTCGACGGAGGAATGGGCTTCGATGGCTCGAGCATCGAGGGGTTCGCGCGCATCGACGAGTCGGACATGATCGCGCTGCCCGACCCGACGACCTTCCAGATGTTGCCGTGGCGGCCGAAGGAGCGGTCGGTAGCGCGGATGTTCTGCGACATTCACCACCCGGACGGGCGGCCGTTCGAGGGTGACCCGCGGTATGTGCTGAAGCAGCAATTGAAGCGCGCCGCCGACCTCGGGTTCACGTTCTACGTCGGCCCGGAGCTGGAGTATTTCTACTTCAAGGACTCGAACGGGACGGAGACGCTGGACCGGGGCGGGTACTTCGACCAGACGCCACTCGACCTGGCCTCGGACCTGCGCAGGGAGACGGTACTGACCCTGGAGGCGATGGGGATCGAGGTGGAGTACAGCCACCACGAAGTGGCCCCGAGCCAGCACGAAATCGACCTGCGGTATAGCGACGCGCTAACGATGGCGGACAACGCGATGACCTACCGGGTGGTGGTGAAGCAGGTGGCGCTTTCGAACGGCGTGTACGCGAGCTTCATGCCGAAACCAATCGAGAACGAGAACGGGAGCGGGATGCATGTGAACCAGTCGCTGTTCCGGGGGGAGCGGAATGCGTTTTTCGATGCGGACGACCCTCACCACCTGAGCCCGGTGGCGAAGTCGTACATGGCGGGACTCTTGAAGCATGCGCGGGAGATGACGCTGGTGACGAACCAGTGGGTGAACAGCTACAAACGGCTGTTGCCGGGGTTCGAGGCGCCGGTGTATGTGAGCTGGGCTCGGCGGAACCGGAGCGACCTGATCCGGATCCCGGAGTACAAGCCGGGGAAGGAGATGCACACGCGGATCGAGTACCGGGCGGCGGACCCGGCCTGCAACCCGTATCTGGCGTTCGCGGTGATGCTGGCTGCGGGTTTGGACGGCATCGAGAAAGAGATCCCGCTGCCGCCGCCGGTTGAGGAGAACGTGATGGAGCTAAGCGATGAGCAGCGGGCAGCGCGTGGCATCGAGCAACTGCCGGGCAGCCTCATCGGGGCCATAGAGGCGGCGGAGTCTTCGACGCTGTTGCGGGAGACGTTGGGGGACCATGTCTTCGAGTCGCTGATCCGGAACAAGCGGATTGAGTGGGAACGGTACCGCCGGCACATCAGCGACTTCGAGCTGCGGGAGTATCTGCCCGTCCTCTGAACCACGGAGGCGAGGAAGCGGAGAATCGGGGAAACGGCGAATCGGAGCGTTCTCGGCTCGGGGCGCGGTCGCAAGTAGAGGTAGGGTCAGGTAAGTTCGTCGGGTGAGTGTGGAGAGCAGGACTGAGGCGCCGAAGGCGGAACTGGACCAGGTGGCGCTGGGAAACCCGAGCTTCGTGTGGCGCTTCGGGCAGGACCGGCGGCTAGACCTGATCCGGGACTATGTGGACTTCGAAGGGGCGCGCATCCTGGATATCGGCTGCGGGCTGGGGAAGTACGTGCAGAAGTTTGGCGAGTTCACACCAGACGCGTACGGGATCGACATCGATGCAAAGCGGGTGCGCGAGGGCGCGCAGACCGTGAGGGGGCTGATGCTGGGCGTGAGCGAGGGCCTTCCCTTCCGGGACGACACGTTCGACCTGGTCGTGTTGAACGAGGTGATCGAACACGTGACCGACGATCGCAAGACGATGGAGGAGGCACAGCGAGTGCTGCGGCCCGGCGGAAGCGCGGTCATCTACGCGCCGAACCGCCTCTACCCGTTCGAGACGCACGGCATCTACTTCCGAAAGCGGTACATCTTCGGCAACATCCCACTCATCAACTGGTTGCCGGGGATCCTGCGGGATCGGCTGGTGCCCCACGCGCGGGCGTACACGAAACGGGGCATCCGGCGGACCTACCGGAAGATGGGGTTCGTGCCTGCGGCGGAGACGTACGTCTATCCCGGGTTCGACAACATCATCGCGCGGCACCGGCGGCTGGGGCGGATGTTGCGGGCCGTGCTGTACCGGGCGGAGCACACGCCGCTGCGGGTGTTCGGACTTTCGCACTTCGTGGTACTGCGCAAAGCCGGCGGACCGGTGGTCTAAAGATGCAGTTGGGCATCATCGGGCTGGCCCGTTCGGGGAAGACGACTGTGTTCAACGCCGTGACGCGTGGGAACGCGCAGGTGGGCACCTACAGCGCCAGCACGCAGCCGAACGTCGGCGTGGTCCACGTCCCGGATGCGCGGGTAGACACGCTGGCGGAGATGTACAAGCCGAAGAAGACGACCTACGCGACCATCCAGTACGTCGACTTCCCCGCGGCTGGCGAGTCATTCGGGAAAGGGGAGGGGCCGGCGGGGAAGTTCATCAACGACCTGGCACGGATGGACGCGCTCATCCACGTGGTGCGGGCGTTCGAGGACGAGTCGGTGCCGCATCCGGAGAGCACCATCGACCCGGACCGGGACATCGCCACGATGGACCTGGAGCTGGCATTCGCGGACCTGGCGATCATCGAGCGCCGGCTAGGGCGAATGGAGACCGAGATGCGGTCGATGAAGGCGGGCGAACGGGACGCGCTGCTACGCCTGAAGGACTTGCTGGAGCGGATGAAGGGGGCGCTCGAGTCGGAGACCCCGATCCGGGCACAGGGGCTGACGGGCGAGGAGTGGAAGCTGCTGGAAGGCAGCCAGTTCCTGACTTCGAAGCCGCTGGTGGTGGTGGTGAACATCGGCGAGGGTGACCTGCCGCGGCGGGAGGAGCTTGAAGCTGGCCTCCGGGAGCGGCACAGGGGCACGGGGCGGGATGTGTCGGTGTTCGGGGGAAAGTTCGAAATGGAGCTAAACGAGCTGAGCGACGAGGAAGCGGAGGAGTTCCGGGCATCGGTGGGGGTGACGGAGAGCGGGATGGCGGGAGCTATCCGGGTGAGTTACGAGTTGCTGGGGCTGATCAGCTTCCTGACGGTGGGGCCGGACGAATGCCGGGCCTGGACGGTAGAGCGGGGGGCAACCGCGCCGGTGGCGGCGGGGAAGATCCACTCGGACCTGCAGCGTGGGTTCATCCGGGCGGAGGTGGTGAAGTACGAGGACCTTGTGGCGGCCGGGAGCGAAGCCGAAGCAAAGAAGCGAGGGTTGATGCGCACGGAGGGGAAGGAGTACGTGGTCCAGGACGGAGACGTGCTGAACATCCTCTTCAACGTCTAGCAGCGGAAGGACCACCACCGGACAAGCCAAGGTCGCTGCGCAGACCTTTCCCGAGAGCGAAGCCGCGTCCGACGGAGTCGTCAAACCGGGCTCCGCCACCGATGTACCTCAGCGCGGGCACGGTGTCCTTGTCACCGTGCGACGGCCATCGATCTCCCAGGAAGTCATAGGCACCCTTGTAACGAGCTATCACAACCATTGGCCTCCCCAGCTCGACCACGGTCCTGAGCGCTTGCCGCGCTAGCCCGAAGCTTGGATGTGTTGGGGAGTTCTGCAGCGAATCCAAGTGTCTGTAAAGGTCTCCGGGCGAGCGTGATGAGAGGGGTGAGAGCTCGACTGCGAGGGCGAGGTGCTCCAGAAGTTGACCACCGGTCGTTGGAGAGTCAGGAGGTTCGGCCCACCCGAGAAGGCCAGCCAGCAGCGCCGCGTGCGGCTTGTAGTGCTTCCAGTTGAATGACGGGCCAGTGAAGTAATGCAAACGCGTCTCCCAGTACGCGGTGAACGGCTTGTCTATCAACGAGCACTCAGTCCGGTCCCGGATGTTCGGGTTTGTCCCTACGAAGACGACCAGCGGGCGGGTCAGCACGTCAACTCGCCCCACGATGTAGACCGGGCGATGGTGCTCGAATCGTAGTCCGAGTGGTTCCGCGGCAACCGTCTCGGAAAACGAGTGGGGCCAGCCAGGGCTGAGCAGGTCTCGCAAGGCGGTGCCCAGAGGCGCCCCGCCCTCAGTTTCTCGGTCACGCCGATTCGAGCCGGGATCAAGCACCGGGCTGGGGCGCGCCGGAAGAGAGGGAGCGGCGATCGCTGCCAGCTCGCTCAGGAAGGTCTCGAGAGCCTCAGGGCGGACGAGCACTGTCGTTCCGTTGTAGATAGGGTCGTGCCTGGGCGCTTTGGCGAGCAAGCCGGGGTCGAGCGAGCTCAGGTCAGCCGGGGTGAGGCGATCGACGAAGCAGGTCACGTGCCTGTTTGCGCCATAGAACAGGGCGACCCGAGTGTTCGCACTGCGCAGCGAGTACTTGGCGCCCGAGCTACGCACGAGCCAACCACGCCCGTCGGCGAGGGCCCATGCGGACACACGATCGCGGTACTTGTGGGACTCAGCCATTCGTCTCCTGTCAGCCGCTCGCCCGAGCATTCCACCCAACCGAAGGTCAAAACGCAAGTTGAGCACGGGCGTTGAAGCAACGACGCAGCGTTATGCTCAGCGGCGGAGGAGGGCGATGGTAGCGCTTTCTTCGAGGGCGGTTACCCAGTGGAGGGCTTCCCAGAGGGTGGCTCCCCGGGCATAGGCACCGTGGCCGCGGACGATCGCCACGACGGCAGTCTGGAGGGCGCTGGCGACAGCGGCGGCCTGCTGTGGGTCATCGGGGATAATGGGCACGCGGGACAGGTGGAGGCGGCCTTCGACATCGAGGGGGACGAAGAGATCGGTATCGAAGGAGAGGGCGATGGCGTGGCGGGGGTGGGCGTGGACGATCGCCTGGGCATCGCCGAGGGCGTAGGTGGTGGAGTGGAGGACGGTATCGCGGGAGGGGGTCGGGCCGGAGTGGCTCCCATCCGCGCGGACAAGGGAGATGTGGCGTGGTTCGAGGCGGCCGAGCATGGTGCCGGTACCCGTGATCCAGAGTTCGAGCCGGTCGCGGATGCTGAGGTTGCCGCCGTGACTGGTGACGAGGCCGAGGTAGTAGAGGTCGCGGCCGACATCCTGAAACGTGGCCATGAACTGGGGAGGGACCCCGGGGGACCTATGACCAGATGTTCCCGCCGCCATCGACGTTCACCTTCTGACCGGTGAGATAACCGGCGCGATCGGAGACCAGGTAGCGGACGACATCGGCCACGTCTTCGGGCTGGCAAACGTGACCGAAGGGCATGGTCTTATCGAGCTGACGCAGGTCATCCACCTTCATGGTGGCTTTGGCAAGCCGCTTGCCCATCTCGGTTTCAACGAGACCGGGCGCGACGATGTTGACGTGGATGTTGTGCTGGCGTTCTTCCTTGAAGAGGGTGAGCGCGAGTGCTTCCATCGCGGCCTTGCCCATGTTGTAGGGTGCGCCGTAGCCAGCCATCCGCTCCGTCGCGACAGAAGAGATCATGATGATGTCGCCGCGGGGCTGCTCGCGCATGGAGGCCAGGACGAGCTTGCAGAGATAGTGCGGGCCAAAGGCATGGGTGCGGACGACGCGTTCCATCTCGGCGGGGTCGGTATCGAAGACTGACTGGCCGCGGCTGGCGATACCTGCGTTGTTCACGAGGATATCGATGTGGCCAAAGTCGGCGATGGCGGCTTCGACCATGGCCGTGTCCTCTTCGAGGGAGTCGATGGAGGCAGCGTAGGCGCGGGCTTTGCGCCCGAGAGCCTCGACTTCGGCGACGGTCGCCAGGGCGGACTCTTCGTCCCGGCGGTAGTTGACGGCGATATCGGCGCCGTCTTCGGCGAGGGCGAGGGAGATGGCTTTGCCGATCCCGCGCCCACCACCGGTCACGAGCGCGACGCGCCCTGCGAGTGTCATGTTCCACCTCTGTGGTACGTGTGGCGGTGATTCTACCGCCGGATCCGGTTGGGGCACGGCCGCGGACGCGCTATCCGGGACGGCGGGAGCCTGCCTCGCGGAGGAGGCGGAGGAACTCGGCGTCGCCTTCGAGGGTGGCGAGGCGGGGGTCGGCGGCAGCTTCGCGGGCGTAGCCGGGATCGAGTTCCAGGGCGCGTTCGAGGAAGCGGAGGCACTCCTCGCGGTTGCCAAGGGCGGCCGATGCCTGGGCGGCGCCGTACTGGGCGGCGGCATCGGCCGGGTCGGCGCGTGAGGCTTCCTGGAAATCGATGAGTGCCTGGGCGGCGTTGCCGCTATGGAGGTGGGCGAGGCCGCGGTTGACGACGACGGTTGTATCGCCGGGATCGACGGCGAGGGCGGCATCGAAGTCGCGGGTGGCCGCCTCGTAGCTGGACTGATAGAGGTGGAGCATGCCGCGGTTGTTGAGGGCATCGGCATCGTGAGGCTCCAGGACGAGGGCGGCGTTGTAGTCGGCGAGGGCCCCGACGTACTCGCCGATGCGGGTGCGGGCGTTGGCGCGGTTGTAGTAGGCGGCGACCATCTGGGGGTCGAGGTCGATAGCGCGGCCGTAGCGTTCGATGGCGAGCGAGTACTGGCCGACGTTGAAATAGACGTTGCCTTCATCGAGGAAGGAGTCGGCGGAGCGAGCGCCCGGGGTCTCGACTGCCGCTGCTTCGCCGGTGCTGGATTCCCAGGTAGCGCCCTCGGGCGGGCGGCGGGTCCATGGGTCTTCTTCGTCCTCGTCTGCGGCCCCTTCCGGGGCTGACGGCTCCACGACCTGGGGCGTGGGCCCGGGAGCGGGTTCGGAGGCAGAAGCCGACTCTTCAGGAGGCTCGCTCGCGGCCTCGTCCTCTTCGGCGGCGAGGGCGCTGAAGGCCTCCTCGACGGTGAGGTCGGGCGGGAGGCCGAAGCCGGGGCCGGGCAGGACATCGCCGGGAGGAGGGATTTCGGGAGCGAGCGTCTCTTCCACATCGGCCGCGACAACCAGTTCCGGGCCGCCGGGTCCGGCTTCGGCGGCATCGGAGGCGCCGGGTGCCCGGAGTTCCGGCTCAATGGGCTCGACGAGATCAAGGTCGTCGGCGAGGGTGACGCCGTGCGGAGAGATGGGCTCGAGGAGTTCGAAGTCGCTATCGCCCTCGGCGGAGGGGGTCGCTTCGGGGGCAAAGGGGGCGGCGCCGGTTTCGCCTTCGATGACGGGACCGACCTGGGACCAGGGTTTACGGCGCTGGGAGGAGAGGTACCAAACGATGGCCGCCGCGGCGACCATGGCGAGGACGAGGAGGGCGAGGAGGACTTTGAGCCTGCGAATCACCGCGCGGCCCCCTCCCGCTCGAGCAGGTGTTCGGTGACAGCCATGAGGCCGCTGTAGGCAAAGATGATGTAGTCGCGGGGGTGCAGGTCGAGCTTCTTCTTCGTCTCTTTGCGGGCGGTGACGGGATCCCAGGAACCGGTGAGTTCGATGGAGTCGTGGTCGATGCCGAACTCAAGCTCGTAGAGTTCGCCTTCTTCATCGACGACAACGCAGCCGAGGTCGGGGTTGGCGGCGGGGCCGGGGTCGCATTCGATTGCGTTGGTGAAGAGCGCGTTGGGGAAAGGAGGGAAGGGTCGGAGTTCGGCACAGGCTTCCTTGAGGAGCTGTTGGAGCTGGAGGGCGGTGCGTTCGAGAAGGTTATCCGCCTGCGCCTTCCTCATGAGCGGTTGTCCTTCCATGACGAGATTCTATGGCGTGGAGAGGGTTGCTGCGAACGGGCGCGGCGGGAACGTGAAGATCGCCTGGCGGGTAAGCGATGGTATTGACAGGGCTCATCTGACGGGCGTACGTTCGCGGCGATATGAGCGTTTTTGCTCTTGCCCTGAGCCTCGACGCGGCGCCGGAGAAGATCCGGCGCCGCTTTGTTTTAGGAGGATAGGCGTCATGAACTCCAGCCTTATCGGGAAGATCGAAAAAGCGAAGGTGTATGCCACGGAGCGGCACCGGATGGAGGTGGACGGCCTGCACGTCCGGTTCCACGGCGAGAACAGCGACCATGAGGTCGCGATCGTCGACGGTGCGTGGCGCTGCAACTGCGACTTCTTCGAGGGCTGGCACGTCTGCAGTCACACGATGGCGCTGGAGAAGGTGCTGGAGGGGATGGTGCCGGCGCAGTCGGCGGCGCTGGCCACGGTCTAGCCCGGCCGCGACGCCGTTCGAGGCGTCAGGTGGGGTCTTCCGTGTCTTCGGGGAGGAGGGCATCGTCGGAGCCGAGTTCGGCGCCGAGGAGACGCATCTCGCGGTCGAAGCGGGTGGTGCGCTCGGCAATTCCGGCGAGGTTGGTGCGTTCGGATGTGACGCGCACCCAGAGGCGGCGGCGGGGCACGTAGAAAGTCATGCTCAGTCCGACGAGCGCCATGCCCACTGCTAGCCATATGAACGTATCGCCGGGGTCGCGGCGGACGTTGATCCCGGCGCCATCGACTTTGCCCTGGAACTCGTAGGCGTAGCCGGCGGAGTTGGCCTCGGGGCGGGCCTCGATCAGCGCGAGGCCGCGCTGGTCGACGCCGGAGATGAAGAGGTAGGGGACGCCAGCCTGGTCCGTGGGCATCTGGATAACAGCGCCGCCTTCGAGGGAACCGGGCATATCGAGCACCCGGACGGCGGGGATGATCGCCCAGTCGGTGTAGTCGATTTTGTAGCCTGACCCGGTGGTGACGCTTTCGCCCGGGAGCAGGTCCGCGGGGGCAAGGTCCTGGCCGGCGATTGAGAGCACGATTTCGCCATCGATGTTCGCCCAGGCGGTGAAGTACGCCACGATCTCGCCCTGGCTATCGGTGGCGCGGAAGGCGAGGCTGGCGGTGGCGAGGACATCGGCGGGGTCATCAGTGGAGCCGAAGGCGGTGCCCATCTGGGGCAGGACCTGGTCGAACAGCACGTCGCCGCTGGCTGTAGTGACGCGGAGGTGAGGGACGACGTTGTTTCGACTTTCGAAGTCCAGGACGTCATCGAAGAGGACGCGGCCATCGGGGCTGGTGATGACGAGGCGGGCGAAGTCGTCGAACCAGGCGGCCTGATGGAACCGATACCCGAAGGCTTTGCAGGGGTCGTTGACGGTGGACTGGCAGGTGATCACTTCTTCGCCGCGGCGGAGCTCGAGGGTGCTGCGGAAGTCAACGATGTGACCGTCCTCATCGAGGCCGCGGTGAGCCTCGATGGTGCGCATGAAGATCTGGTTAGGGCCGGGCTCGTCGAACACGGGGGACGCGGGTTCGGTTTCGGCGAGTACGAGGGTGGTATCGAATCCACCGAAGCGGGTGAGGAGGGCGCCGACGAGAAGCATGAGGAGGGCGAGGTGGCTGAGGAAGGTACCGTAGGCGCTCCAGCCGAAGCGCTCGGCGAAGAGGTAGGCCGCGCCGCGCTCGGAGCCTTCCTCACGCACGCGGTAGCGGCGCTTGCGGAGCGCGGAGGCAACGGCTTCGGCGCCTCCTTCGTGGGTGAAGCTGGCGCGGTGGTGGGCGGTTTCGAAGTAACGCTCAGGCACGCGGCGCTGCGGGCGCTGGACGGACCGCCAGGTGGGGCGGAAGCGGCTGACGCTACAGACGGTGACGGCGAGGATGACGACGAGCCAGAGCGCGTTGAACCACCAGGCGTGGAAGACATCGAGCAGGCCGAGGCTATAGAGGGGGTCGGTGAAGACGCCGAGGCCTTCGCGCTTGGACTCGAGCCAGGCGGAGCGGGCGGCTTCGCTCTGGCGGGCGGCGAGAGGGACCTGGGGCAAAAGGACGCCGAGCATGCTGGCAGTCGCGGCGGTGCCGACGAGGACGACCGCGAACTTCACGTTGGTGAGGAGGTTCCAGGCGACGCGGACAGGATCGCTACTGCTGCGGCTTGCCGGGGCGGGGTCGGCGGTGGCGCGGGCGCTCATTGGGCGAGGTACTCAGCAAGGAGGGTCGAGATGTCGTCGCGGGAGAGGGCGCCGAACCAGACGCGGAGGACGGTGCCATCGGGGCCGACGAGGAGGCTGGTGGGCGGGGTACGGGCGCGGTAGGCGCCGGTGACCTCGCCGCTGCGGTCCATGACGATGGGGTAGGTGAGACCGAACGTCTCCACGAATTCGGTGGCGTCGGAATCGCGCTCCTGAATGTTGACGCCAACGACGACGAGGCGGCCATCGCCGGCCTCATGGAGGTCCTGGAGGTCGGGGGCTTCGCCGCGGCAGGGGCCACACCAGGATGCCCAGAAGTTCAGGAGCACGTAGTCGCCGCGCCAGTCGAGGAGACTGGCTTCACCGCCGCCGGGCGACTGGAGGATGAAGTTCGGCGCGGCGCGGCCGGGTTCTGCGGAGGGCGCACGGCCCGTCGGGTTCTGGTCAGCGGGCAGATCGATGATGCCGAAGCTGCCGTTGGAACCGGTGGTGACGCCATCGGCCCGGAATTCGAAGTACCAGATGAGGAGTGCGACCGAGGCGATCAGGAGAACAGCCACACCCATGGTGGATCCCGCGCCGGAATACTCGCGGCGGCGCTGGGGGCGCTCATCGGGGAGGGTGGCCTCGGGCTCAGGCGGGCTGGTTTCTGTCATACAAGAGTACCGCCGGTACCGTATCACGAGAGGCGGACACCGACGGTGAAGCCCCTAGCCGGGTCTCCTGCCGCGGGCTTCGGCGACGGCGATGGCGGCGCGGTGGGCTGCCTGCTCCGCCTTGTCATCGAGCTGGGGCAGCTCGGCTACGGGACCGTAGCGGTGCTGGAGCGCGAGAAGGAGAAGGCGGTCGGCGAGGGCGGGGTTCTTGGGGAGGAGGCTGCCGTGGAGGTAGGTGCCGAAGGCGTTCTTGTAGCGGGCGCCCTCGGTGCCGTCGTCGGCATTGTTCCCGAAGCCAAGGCGGACTTTGCCGAGCGGCTCGAGGCCGTGGCCGAGATAGGTCCGGCCGCCGTGGTTCTCGAACCCGACGACTTCGCCGAACTCGGTCTGGATCACGATATCGCCGATGCAGCGGTCGGCGAGAGGACCGGGGTGTCGGGTCTCAAGGTCGAAAATGCCGATGCCGGGGATGATGCCGCCATCGTGGTCGACATAGCGGTGGCCGAACATCTGGAACCCGCCGCAGACGGCGAGTGCGGGCAGACCGTCGTCGACCGCGTCTCGGAGGGCCGGGCCCTTCTCCTGGAGGTCGTCGGCGATGCGGCGTTGTTCGCGATCCTGGCCGCCACCAATGACGACGAGGTCGAAGTCGGCGGGGTCGAAGGGGTCGCCGACGTTGACTTCGGCGACGTCGACGGTGATGCCGCGGGCAGCGCCGCGGGCGCGGAGGGCGATGATGTTGCCGCGGTCGCCGTAGATGTTCATGACATCCGGGTAGAGGTGGGCGATGCGGACAGCGTGGCTGGTCATGGTGTTATTCAACCATGGCGTCAGGATTGCCAGAAGCGGGGAGCGGCGTGGCGGCGGACGAGTTCGGCGCGGAGGTCGACCATGGAGGTGTACGTGGGGAGGACGAAGATGTCTTCGCCCGGAGTGGTGGAGGCGAGGATGGCATCGAGGAGTTCGCCCGGCCGGCGGACTGTGGCGTTGGGCGCGGGCCAGCCGGCGTACCGGAGGCGGAGCGCGATGTCCTCGACGCGGTCGCCTGCGACCCAGGCGTTGGCGATGCGAGGGGCGAGAGGCTCGAAATCGACATCCCAGATCCAGGAGACGTCCTGGCCATCGGCGAAGCGGTCGTTGAGGAGGACAGCGACGTTGAGGGCGGGGCGGTCGATGGCGGCGAGGAGTTGGAGGACCTGGTTGGCGCCCGCCGGGTTCTTGCTGAGATAGAGGCGGAGACAGCGGCCCTGGAGCTCAACCACCTCCTGGCGGCCGAAGGCGGGGCGAACGCGGGCGAGGCCCGAGAGGATGGCATCCGGCGGGACATCGCTGACGCGAGCGAGGCCGATTGCAGCGAGTGCGTTGTAGACGTTGTAGAGGCCGGTGAGGGGCAGCTGGACGGGGCCAAGGCCAGGCACGGTGAACGCGGCGGATTCGAGGGCGAGCTGAATGTCCGTGGCGGAGGTTTCGGGGGTGGGGCGGGAGCGACCGCACCCCGTGCAGCGCCAAAGGCCGACATGGGCGAAGTAGCGGGTTTCGTAGACGAAGGAGCCACCGCAAACGCGGCACCAGCGGGCATCGAAGGCACCGCCGGCCGGGTTGGCGAAGGACCGGTCATCCACTCCGAACCAGTGAATCGGCCCGGGCCAATCCAGGGACAGTTCGGCGACTGAGGGGTCATCGGCGTTGAGGACGAGCGTGGTCGCCGGGCCGGCGGTACGGGTCGCCTCCTGCCAGAGGCGGAAGACGGTATCGACTTCGCCGTAGCGGTCGAGCTGATCACGGAAGAGGTTGATGAAGGCGATCGCGCGGGGGCGGAGGGCAGCGGATGCGGCGGGCATGGTGGCCTCATCGACTTCGAAGATGCCGAGGCGCTGGTCCCCGCGGCGCAGGCGGCCGGTGACCGAGGAGTTCGCGATGAGGGAACCCGCGATGCCGCGCATGAGGTTGGATCCCTCGCGGTTGTGAACTGTATAGATCCGGGCCTCGCGGGCGATGGAGGCGAGCATCCGGGCGGCAGTGGTCTTGCCGTTGGTGCCAGTGACGATGGCGGCGCCGCGACCGAGCTGGGCGGCGAGCTTTTCGGCGGTCCCTGCATCGATGCGCTCGGCGATGAGCCCGGGGAGGGCGGTGCCGCCTCCGCGGCGGGTTACGCGAACGGCGAATGTGGTGGCACGCGCGGCGGCGATGGCTGCGGAGAGCCGGATGTCCACACGAAGAGGGTACCCCGGCGGGGGTTACGGGGTCAGGCGCCGAGGATGCCGGCGCGGGTGAGAACTCCCAGGATCTTGTCCCGGCCGACGACGCCGATGACGCGGCCATCTTCGACGACGGGCATATGGGTAAGGTCGGAGTTTTCCATCTCCATGAGCATGTCGGAGGCGGTAGCTTCGGGGTTGGTGGGCTTGAGGCTGGCGCTGGGGGTCATTGCTTCGGCTGCGGTGGTCTGGGCCCAGCGCTCTTCGGGGACGCGGCGGATCTCGTGGAAGCTGAGCAGGCCGGCGAGGCGGCCTTCGGCTTCGACGAACCAGCAGAGGCGGGGGTTGAGGCCGAGCGCGGAAGAGAGGTTGCCGATGGTCATCGATGTATCGACGGTCGGGGGGTTTTCGAGCATGAGATCCCGGGCCGTGAACTGGCCGAGTTTCTGGAAGACCCTGTTCTGGAAGAGGCTCTGGCGAGCGGCGTTCTCGAGGAAGAGGCCGATGAGGATGAACCAGAGGCCACCGAAGCCTTCGCGGATGATGTAGACGTTGACGCCGACCACGGCGAGGAAGCCGACGGCCATCATGACCCAGGCGATGCCGCGGCCGGTCCAGGCGGCGACTGAGGTGGCGCGGTTGTAGTTGCCGCTGACGAGCCAGATAAGCGACCGGAAGACGCGGCCGCCATCCATGGGGAAAGCGGGGAGGAAGTTGAACACGCCGAGGACGAGGTTCATGAAGCCAAGGGAGATGAGCACGACGCCGACCGGGCCGTCTCCGACGTCGAACGCCCACCAGGAGCCGATGAACAGGGCGCCAAGGGCGAGGCTGGTGAGGGGCCCGGCGGCAGCCATGTAGAGTTCGGCGAGCGGCTTCCCGGCTTCGCGGGTTATCTGAGCGACGCCGCCGATGAGGAAGAGCGTGATACTGCGGACGGGGATCTGGTACATCTTCGCGACGATGCTGTGGGCAAGCTCGTGGAGGACGATGCAGACGAAGAAGCCGATGGCGCTGATGCCGGCCATGGTGAGGTAGGTGGCGGTGCTGCGGTTTTCAAGGGCGTTGGGGTACCAGTCAGCGGCGAGGAGCCACACGACCAACCCGAACAGGATAAACCAGCTCGGGTTCACGAGGATGGGGATACCGAGTAGTGAGCCTAGTTTGATATTTCCGCGGAGCACCAGTGGGACCTCATTCCCACTATAGCCTGCGAGGTTCAAAGGCGGGGATAAGTGCGAGGGGGCTCAGTACTCCTCATCGCGGCCGACGGCGGCTTCCCAGGCGATGTAGAAGAAGAAGAGGCCGACGAGGATGGGGGCGAGGAAGGCGGGGTGCTGGCTGACCAGGAGGCCCCAGAACCCGCCGCCCGTCATGAACACGAGCGCCGCGATGTAAACGAAGAAGGCGCCCCAGCTGAACCCTAACATGGTGTGAATCCTATCAACGTGTACACCAAGTAGACACCGAATTTTGTAAACCAGGGCGTTAGAAACTCGATAGAGCTATGGCCGGGGGCGGACGACGTAAGTGCAGGCGAAGGCTCCGGAGACGATGTGCGCGGTGCGCTCGATTTCGGCATCGGGGAGGGCGGCGCGGAGGAAATCGATCTCGCTGCTGCAGGCATGGCCGTAACGCTGCGCCACGCCGAGAACGGCGCAGTTGTGTTCAGTGATGATGACCGAACCATCGGGTTGTGCCTGGCAATCGGCGAGGTAGCCATCTTCGTCGAGCTGACGGGTGAGCTCGTAGACGCGTTCCTGAAAGGAGAGGCCGGCGAGCCTTTCGCGGGCGGATTCGATCCGGCGTTGGCTGCGGCGTTCGAAGATGCGGGAGACGAGGGTGGGGTCTTCGGACTCGACGTACTCCAGGAGTTCGTTGGTGAGTTCGCTGTAGGTGCGCGGGAAGAGGGCTTCGGCAGTGGGGGTGAGGCGGAAGGAGAACTTCGGGCGGCCGGGCCCGCCTTTGAGCTCGCGGTGAGCTACGAGGGCATCGGCACCCATGGCGGTGAGGTGCTGACGAACCGCGCTCACGGTAATGCCGAGGGCTTCGGCGAGGGTCTCGGCGCGGGCCTCGCCACGCTTCTTGATGGCGAGCAGGAGCTCGCGCCGAGTGGTAGGCAGGTTAGCCAGCGTAGAGCCGAGGTGGTGAGGGGCCTGGGGTTCGGGCCGGGTCGGCATGAGGGGATGATACCGAATTTGGACAGCCTTGGGTTGCTGAACCCCCGAACGAAACCAGCGCGGGCCAGATCGGCCCGCGCTGCGGAGGTTGGTGGCGGCGCCGGTTAGCGGCCGACGACCATATCGCGGAGGCGCTTGACGCGCTCTTCCATCGGAGGGTGGGTGCTGAAAAGCTTCGACATCCCGCCGCCGGCGAACGGATGGACGATATAGAGGGCGGAGACCGCCTCCTGGACCGGGGTCGCCTCCATCGGCCGGTACTGGACACCGCGATGGAGCTTTTCGAGCGCGGAGGCGAGGGCCTCGGGATCGTGGGTCATCTCGGCGCCCGACTTGTCGGCGGCGTACTCCCGGGTGCGGCTGATGCCCATCTGGATGAGCATCGCGGCGATCGGCGCGATGACGATGGCGAGCAGCATGAGCAGCGGGTGCCCACCGCCCTGCCGGCCGAAGATCATGCGGAACATGAGGATCTGGCCGATGAAGGAGATGGCGCCGGCGACGGTGGCGACAACGGAGCTGGTGAGGGTATCGCGGTTCTTGACGTGACCCATCTCGTGGCCGATGACGCCGCGGAGTTCGCGGTCGGTGAGGATCTGGCGGATGCCGGTGGTGACGGCAACCACGGCTTTCTGGGGGCTCCGGCCGGTGGCGAAGGCGTTCGGGGACGAGTTGTCGATGACGTAGACCTTCGGCATAGGCATGCCCGAGAGGTTGGCAACCTCACGGATCATGTTGTGGAGCTGGGGTTCTTCCTCTTCGCTGACTTCGCGGGCGCCAGCCATCCTGAGGGCCATCCGGTCGCTGAACCAGAAGGCGAAGAAGTTCATGACGCCGGCGATGACGAGGAAGATGGCAGCGACGCCCGGTCCGCCTATGGCATAGCCGACAACCATGAGGAGGGCGGTCAACGCCGCGAGCAGCGCGACTGTCCTGAACATGTGCATGGAAATCTCTCCTGGGGGCTGGAATCCAGCCTTGTGAGGTAATTGTAACCCGCCCGAAGGTAAAGAACGGCAGAAATCGCGGGGGGCTGTCACACGATGCGCTGGCCGCTCGTCTGATCGATACCAGGACTGGAGGTGCGAATCAGATGGCGCAAGAACGAGAGGGCGCGGAGATCGTGGTGATCGGCGGGGGGCTGGCCGGACTTTCGGCGGCGACATTCGCGGCCAGGGCAGGCGCGAAGGTGACGGTGCTGGAGCGTTCGGCCCGGCCGGGGGGCCGAGCTGAAACCCAGGAACGCTCCGGTTACATGTTCAACCTCGGGGCGCACGCGGTGTACAACCACGGCGCCGGGCGACGGATCTATGAGGAACTCGGTGTCCCGGTCGAGGGTGGGCCACCGGGGGGACGGGTGTCGCTGCACTCGCACGGGCGAATGTACGGCGGACGCGGCGGCGTGGCGGGGCTCGTGCTGAGCCGGTTCTTCGGCGTGCGGGCACGGGTACAGACACTGAAAGCGCTGGCGGCGCTATCGAAGTGGGCGAACCCGGAGGAGTTCGACGCCGTGCCTTTCGGCGAGTGGCTCGAAAGTGTCGTGTCGCAGGAGAAGGCACGAGACTTTGTCCTCGGGGTTTCCAGGTTCGCGAGCTATTCGAACGCGCCGGGCGAGCTCTCGGCCGGCGCGCTGATGCGGCAGTTCCGGCTTGCGGGTGGCGACGTCACCTACGTTCACGGCGGCTGGGTGACGTTAGTCGATGGGCTTCGAGAGCGGGCAGAAGCCGCAGGGGCGGTGGTGCGGACCGGAGCGCGGGCGGAGCAAGTGCTTCTCGACCGCGGGCGCGTGACCGGCGTCCGGCTGGCGTCGGGCGAGACGCTGGACGCCGAGGCAGTGGTCATCGCGGCAGGGCCAGGAGACGTGGCGGGGATGCTGCCTGGCGACGAAGGTGGCGCCGCCCGGGGATG
>CAYPAZ010000004.1:0-23859 GCA_964408835.1 uncultured Anaerolineaceae bacterium | reverse complement strand
CCAAGAGGAGCCAGCCGAGCCGTTCGGCCCCGGCTGGGCGCAGCCGCCCGTTCCTTCGGGCGCAGAGCTTCCGGCGCCTGGCCCATCGCCTCCCGCATCACCGGCAGGAGCGCCACCATCGCCTTCGATAGCTCCTCCGCCACTTCCCGCGCGAACTCTGCCGTGAGCCGCTCGAACCGGAACACCCGGTGCACCCGCCACCACGAAGAAGTCCACTCCTCAAGCTCCCACTCCCAACCCAGCTCCGCACCGATGTAGTCCGCGTGGCGCGCCACCACCTCCCCGCAGCCCGCATTCCTTTCGGCGTCGCTTTCGAAGTGCAGCCCCACTTCCACCTGCCGCCGTCCCATGTGCGGTTGGACCTCGAAGTGGATCTCCGGCTCCCCATCCGAGAACTGCAGGATGGTCCACATCACCTTCCTCTCCAATCGCGGGAACTCTCTCGGGAGTCCGGCGAGCGCCAGGTCCTCACAGTGAAAGAGCCATTCGCGCGTCTTCATCGTCGCAATCCGCGTCGCCATGCGTCGAGTCTACTCCCGCCGTACCACACCCGGCCCAGTCTCTACCTTCCCGGCCCCAGCGGTTACTCTTGATCGATGACGCGTCACACCAAGATCGTCTGCACGATTGGCCCGGCCTCGTCTTCGGCCGAGATGCTCAAGGCCATGATGCAAGCCGGCATGGATGTCGCGCGGCTCAACACCAGCCACGGCACTATCGCCGAGCACCTCGACATCCTCGCTACCGTCCGCGAAGTCGCCGCGGCCGAGGGCCGCCACATCGCCGTCCTCATGGATCTCGGCGGTCCCAAGGTCCGCACCCGCCCGTCGCCGGATGGCCAGCCCTACGACCTCGCCGCGGGTGAGACCGTCTACCTCGTCTCCGAGGCGGCGACTCCCGCCCGCGGCAAGCGCGTCGTCATCGACTACCCCCACCTCACCCGCGACCTCGAGCCCGGCGACCACGTGCTCATCAACGATGGCACCATCGACCTCCGGGTCTCGGCCGTCGGCGCCGCGAGCGTGAAGTGCAACGTCGTCCAGGGTGGCCTGGTGGGCGCCGGAAAGGGCGTCAACTTCCCCAATACCGACCTCTCCGTGCCTCCCCTCACCCCGCGCGATGTCGAGGCTATCGAGGCCGGAGTTGCGGCCGGCGTCGACCTGTTCGCGCTCAGCTTCGTCAACGACGCCTCTGATATCGAGGCCGCCCGCGAAGTGATCGCGAGCCACGGCGCCGATATCCCCATCATCGCCAAGATCGAGCGCCGGCCCGCCGTAGCCAATCTCGATTCGATCCTGGCCGACGCCGACGGTGTCATGGTCGCCCGCGGCGACCTGGGAGTCGAGATGGCTACCGAAGAGGTGCCTATCCTCCAGCGGCGCATCGTCGAAGGCGCGTCACGCGCGATGATCCCGGTGATCACGGCCACACAGATGCTCGAATCGATGGTTGATTCTCCACGTCCCACCCGCGCCGAGGCCAGCGACGTCGCCAACGCCGTCTGGGAATACGCCGATGCCCTCATGCTCAGCGCCGAAACGGCCATCGGCCGGTTCCCTGTCCAGTCGGTCTCCATGATGGACCGCATCATCCGCCGCGCCGAAGCCGCCGGGAGTGCCCAGGCCGCCCCTCCCGGCACTCGTGGTCCCGACGGCGATGACCATCCTCGCATCGTCGCTCTGGCGGCTCGCCGCATCGTCGAAACTGACCCCAATATGCAGGCGATCGTTTGCTTCACCAACAGCGGCTACACCGCGTTCCTTGCCAGCAAGCAGCGTGTAACCTGCCCCATCTACGCCATCACGCCGTCCGATGCCGTTGCCCGCAGGCTCTGCCTCGCCCGCTCGGTCATCTCCATCCAGTCCCCGACCGTCGATTCGCTCGAAGAGATGATGGAGGCCGTCGACCACCTTCTCATCGATGGTGGCCATGTCGCGAGTGGAGAAGAGGTCACCCTGATCGCGAGCCTGCCGGTCAAGGCGGCGGGCACGACGAACTTCCTCAAGCTCCACCGGCTTGGCGAGGCCACCGTGCACGCTTCATGAGCACCGAGGCAGCCATCGTCGCTCGCGCGAACGACCCCCTCGAAGCCCAGATCTGGGTCGATGCCCTCCGCGATGCCGGGCTGGAAGCCGGGATGATAGAGCGTGGGCCCGGCGCGGCCCTGGGTGGGGCCTTCCTGGGTGTCGCCAGCTACCCCATTCTCGTCCGCCATGACCAGCTCGAACCTGCCCGCAACATCATCGCCGAACTCGGCGGCGCCGAGTCCCTCGCCCCCTACTCCGACCCCGCCGAAGCGAGCGAGCGCAGAAGGGCGGCGCTCATGACCGTTGTCGGTGTGATGGTGCTGGTGGTGGTGTCCCTGGCCCTGCTCCGGCTGGCCTCTGGTTAGGCGACTTTGGACCAGTGTGCCTGCTGGTGATCCTGGTGCCGCAACGGAGCCATGTCCTCCGCCTCGCGGAGCACGTCCGTCGCGTAGATCGACTCCATGTCGTACTGCAGCACGCGTACCGAGATGGGAACGTCGTACATCTGCTTCCCGTCACTCACGCCAATGCGGCCGGGCAGCCGCGCAAGATAGATGAAACTCTGCTCGTAAGAGCACTCGTTCAGGAGCGATGCGAACCTCGCGTCCCCCAGGTGGCAGACGAAGTCCGACTTTCGCGTAATCCGCTGCAGCACATCGGCCAGTGCCCGCACCCCGCGGTCGCCGAAGTCGTTCCCCCGCCGCCTCCGGATCTCCTCGATAGTCTCAATCGTCACAACCAGGAGCGTGAACGGGCGTCCCACGCTTCGCGAGCGTGGCATTTCGCGGCGCAGCTCTGAGAGCAGGTAGTTCCGGTTCGGCATCCCGTTGAAGTCGCTGATGTAGGCGTTGCCGTGCAGTCTCGCGATGAGCCGCGCCCAATTGCGGTTCCCCGAGGCCCGGATGAGCAGCAACTGCGCGTGCACCACGCCGAACAGGATCATCAGCACGCCCAGGGAGACAGAGTTCAACGCTGAAGGCGATTCCGCGGTACGCCAGACCTGGTACGCCAGCACCACAACCCAGAGCCCGAGGCTGATGTACGCCACGAGCCTGCGCCGGGAGCTTTGACCCTCTTCCGGTTCGTCGGTTTCGAATAAGGTAGCCTGCGTCGCCACGTTCGCCTCCCACTAGCAAGAATCGGCCACTTTCTCGCCACCATTAGCGCCCCGAGCAGTGAGTAACGCGCATTCATCAGGTACCGCCCGGGTCAACCTCGGTGGCAGTAGAGTGCACGTGTGAGCCTCCCCGTCGTCATCACCCCCGAGTTCGCTCGCCACATCGCAGAGTCCCGGCCCGAATCTGGGACCGCCTGGCTGGATGATCTCCCCACGCTGGTTGAACGCTTCGCCTCCCGCTGGCGCCTCACCGTCCACCCCCCGTTCGACGCCCTCAGTTACAACTACGTCACTCCTGTCACCCGCGAGGATGGCTCGCCCGCCGTCCTCAAACTCAGCCCCTGGGGCGATGACTTCGTCCACGAGATAGCCGCGCTCGTCCACTACCGGGGCGAAGGCGCCGTCCGCGTACTCGAATCCGAACCCGCCGAAGGCGCCGCGCTCCTCGAACGCCTCCTGCCGGGCGCCGAACTGGTCACGCTCTCCGATGACGAACAGGCCACAAGGATCGCTGCCCGCGTGATGCGCCGGCTCTGGCGACCGCCGCCCCCCGGCGTCGCCTTCCCTTCGGTGACCGACTGGGCCCTGGGCTTCGAAGAGCACCTCCGCCGCCACGGCGGCTACGGTCTCATCGAGCCCGCCCAGTTTGACCGCGCCCGCGACCTCTATGACTCACTCGGCGCGTCCGCCGCACCCCCGGTCGTCCTCCACGGCGACCTTCACCACTTCAATATCCTCTCCTCCGGCGTCGACTGGGTTGCGATCGACCCACACGGCGTCATCGGCGAACCCGTCTATGAGACCGGCGCGCTTCTCCGCAACCCCAACACCACCCTCCTCTCCCTCCCCGACCCCGCCGCCACTCTCGCCCGCCGGGTCGAGATCCTGGCTGAAGAACTCGGGTTCGACCAGCAGCGCATCCGCGAATGGGGCTTCGCTCAGGCCGTCCTCTCCGCTATTTGGACCCTCGAAAGCCGCGACACCGGCCATGAGTTCGCCCTCACCGTCGCGGGCCTCCTTGAGGCGCTAGGATAACTCCACCCAGCGACGGAGCAGTTCGTGGACGCCACCCCTGGCCCAATCGTTGTCCCGCTCGATGGCTCGGTGCCTTCTCGCCGGGCGCTACCGTTCGCGGCGAAGCTCGCGCGTTCCACCGGGAGCCCGGTCCACTTCGTCCATGTGCCGGCCGAGTCGTCCGGCCCGGCCCCGGATCCCGGAGAAGAGAGCCTTCTCGAACTCGCGGCTCGCCTCTATGCCGGCTTCGAGCCGCCTTCGTCCCCGCTCACGGTCGAGCTCGAACCCGCCGATCCCGCGGCCGCTGTCGTTGATTACGCCGCCACCGCGTCCTTCATCGTCCTCGGGTCTCATGGCCGGGGCGGGCTCCACGCGAAGGCCTTTGGCTCGGTCGCGGATCGGATCATCCGGGGCGCGCCGTGCCCCGTGCTCGTCGTTCCCGGTGTCGATCCCGCTCCCTCGCCCGAGATTCGCACACTGGTGGTGGCCCTTGGCCCCTCTCGCGAAGCCGAAGCCGGTCTGGCAGTCGCCCGTGACCTCGGCGCGACCATGAGCGCCCGGCTTGTGTTGGTCCGGGTCGTCTCGCCTCCTCCCCCGCGCTCAGAAGCCGATGTCCTCTACCAGGGCACCGAGGGCGCGCTGGAAGAACTCGAAGCAGCCGCCAGCCTGTATCTCACCGAAACCGCCCGTGCCGGCGAAGACACCATTGTCCTTCGCGGTGACCCGGAGGCCGCCCTCGCCGAGCTGGCCGAAAGCAACGATGACGCGCTGCTGGTGCTCACCTCCACAGGCAAGGGAGTCCTCCGCCGCTTCCTGGTCGGCACTGTCAGCGAGGACCTCCGACGGTCGCTCTCTCGCCCGGTGCTCATCGTCCCGGCTTCGCTCGAATCCTGACCGCCCCTACGGTTGCCAGACCAGCATGATCATGGGCACAGCCACCGCCACGATCACGATCTCCAGCGGCAGCCCCAACCGCCAGTAGTCTCCGAACCGGTACCCGCCGACGCCCATCACCATCGTGTTCGACTGGTGGCCGATGGGCGTCAGGAACGCGCTCGATGCCCCTATCGCCACGGCCATCAAGAATGCGTCGCTCCCTGCGTCCAACCCCGCCGCCACCCCGAGGGCGATCGGCGCCATGACCACCGTCGTCGCCGCGTTGTTGATAACGTCGCTCAGCACCATCGTCGCTACCAGCAGCAGCGCCAGCGCCACCGCAACAGGCACGTCATCCCCAACCACCAGCAGCCCATCCGCAAGCCGGCCCGCTCCCCCGCTCGACTCCAGCGCCGCGCCGACGGGCAACATCGCTCCCAGCAGGACGATGATCGGCCAGTCGATTGCCTCGTACGCCTCTTCCAGCTGAAGGATGCCCGTCACGATGTACACGCCCGCCGCCGCCAGGAATGCGACCGGTGTCGCCACGACCCCCAGTGCCGCCGCCGCCAATGCCACGCCGAAGATCATGGTCGCGAGCAGGACCCGGCGTGGCTCGCCGATTCGCAGCTCCCGGTCGGCGAGGGGCACAAGCCCCAGCTCTCGCATCGAGTCCGCCAGCGTGTCGCTCTGGCCCTGGATCAGCAGCACGTCTGCAGTTTGAAACCACGTGTCCCGCACCCGCGATTCCAGCTCTGTCCCCCGCCTCGCCACGCCCAATACCGTGAGTCCGTACCGCGTACGCAGCCGCGTCGTCGCCGGAGATCGGTTCGCCAGGTTCGAGCCCGGCAGCACCACGGCCTCCACCAGTTCGAGCTTCCCGCCGCCTTCGGCCTCCCCTTCCGCCTTCTCCAGCTTCTCGACTCCCCGGCCGGCCAACTCGAACCCGAGCTTCCCCGTTATCTCCTCGAGCGCGTCCGGGTCGGCCCGGACCACGAGCGCGTCGCCCTCTTGCAGCCGCTCGAAGCCCGTCACCTTCCCGAACGGCAGTGTCCCCCGGATCAGCCCCGCGATCGCGACGCTCGTCCCCGCCGCCTGCTCCACCTCCGCGACACTCATCCCGACCGCTTTGCCGCCCTCCTTCACGCGCACCTCGGCCACGTACGCCTCGATCTCGAACAGGTCTTCTTTCGAAGCCGGCACCTTTCGCTCCGGCACGAACCGCCACCCGATGAGCCACGTGAACCCGAGCCCGGCCGCCGCCACCGCCAGACCGACCGGTGCGTAGTCGAACATCAGGAAGGCGTCGCCGCCGTTCTCTTCCCGGAACCCTGAGATGATCAGGTTCGGCGGCGTCCCGATGAGCGTCGACATCCCCCCGAGGAGCGATGCGAACGCCATCGGCATCAACACCCGGCCCACGTGGTAGTTGTTCCGCTTCGCGAGCCGCACGGCCACCGGCAACCCCAGGGCCAACGCCCCCACGTTGTTCATGAACATCGAGAGCACCGCCACCCCCACCGAGAGAGCGACGAGGTGTACAAACTGCTTCTCCCCGAGCCGCGTCACCGTCGTCGCCAGCACCCCCGCCACGCCCGCCGCCAGCAATCCCCGGCTCAACATCAACACCGATGCCACGGTGATCACAGCCGGGTGGCCGAACCCCCGGAAGGCGTCGGAAGCATCCACCACCCCCGCCAGCGTCACCGCTATCAGCGCCCCGAGAGCCACCACGTCATACCGCCACCGCCCCCACGCGAACAACACAAGGGCCGCCGCCAGCACCGAGAAGACGACTACCTGGTCGGCCGTGTCTGACTCCATGGCGCTAGCCGCTTGGCCGGCTACCGCCCCACTTCCGCCAGCAACCGCCGGGTCACCTCCGCCACCTCCTCCACCGCCGCATCGAACGCCTCGGCGTTCTTCTGTGATGGCTTCCTGAAGCCGCTCACCTTGCGGATGAACTGCAGCGCCGCCTCCTGTATCTCTCCTTCAGTCGCCGGCCCGTCCGGGCCCCTCAGACGCTTGATGCTCCTGCACATCCCGGCATTATCGAACACGCAGCTCGAAGTCGCCCACCTCCACGCGAACCAGCGTCGGCCCTGGTGGCCGGAGCGGGCCCAGCCGGGGCGTCACCCGCCGGGTGGCCACGAACGGGATCTCCCCGGCCCTTCCATGAGAGATCGCCCGGTTGACGCCCTTCGCCCAGCTTCCAGCCATGTCCGCCGTATACTCGTGACGCTCCAGTAGCCCCGATTCGGCCAGCACGAACCGCTGCACCTTTGAATGGGTGACGAGCGTATCCGGGAACGCCGCCTCCAGCGTGCGCGGGCCCCGCGCACGCCATGCGATGTCGTTCCGCAACAGCAGTGCCGGGAACGTCAGGTAGTTCCACGCCGCGTACGTGCAGAACCGCCCGAGGTCGGTCTTCGTCCAGCTTCGCAGCCCTCGCCGGCGCCCGTCCCACTCCTCCCTCGCCCCCGCAACCTCCAGCCACGACCGTCCCCCGTCAAGCATCGCCACGGTTCCGGTCCCTTCGAACGGCTCCAGCCGGCACCACTGCTCCCGCACCCGCGCCGTCACGTTCGCCCCGTGGATCCCCGAACTGCGCGCCATCCGGAACAGCGGCCCCGTCGCCGTGATCCGCGCACGCACCTCGCCGGCGCCCAGCCAGCGCTCCCGCCCGCCATAGGCGGTGATCGCCCGCTCCCGGATCTCCTGCGCTCGCGCGTCCTCCATCACGGGAACATCGCCGATCGCCGCCCCGGCCGCAACCGGCCAAAGCCCCGGCGACAGGGGGGTCGGTACCCTCTACAGTCACCAGTCAACATCCCCGACCGCCCTCGACCAGGAGACCTCCCGCTCAACCAGCTCGAACCCGCATGACTGGTACACCATCGCCGCGCGGTCGTTCACGCTAGCCGTGCCCACCAGCGCCGTGTGCATACCCCGCGCGCGAAGCCGCCGGAGCCCTTCAAACATCACTGCCCGGGCGAACCCGCGGCCGGCCTCGGTCGGCCGGGTACCCACCGGTTCGAAGACCCCGAAGCCTGTGTCCGGGTCGGCCCAGCAGATACAGTAGCTGACCAGCCGTCCGCCGGCCTCGAGCACTACGTCGAGTTCCGCGTCATATCCCGGGGCGGCCCTGAGCCCACGATAGCCGTCCTCCGTCACGCTCGAGGGCCCCCAGACCGACCATGCGTCCCGGTGCACGTCGACGCGTCCGGCGATATCGGCATCGGTAGCCCAGCGGAGCACGGCGCCGGGAGGCAGTTCCGGCTCGGGGATGTTTCCGGCAAGGTCGCGCCGGAACCTGTAGGAGAAACGCTCGCCCGCGGCATAGCTCCGGGCCCTCAAGAGATCGACCCGGACCGGGTCGCTCTCGAGCGCCGTCACCGTCAGGCCGTCTCGCGGGAGCATGGCATAGGCCAGCGGGACTGGGCTCCCGGAGGTGGCGGCAACCTCGCGCTGCCGGGCCTCGCTCCAGTCCAGGATGTCTTTCAGCAGGTCCGCCCTGTCATCGAGCCATGGCCCTGCGTCGAGGGTCGCGTTCAGTGGTGGCTCCATCCACCCGAGGCCCGCGATGGCCCCGTCGTGGTCCAGCCAGAGCTGTAGCACGTCCGCCGGGTCGTACGCCGCGCCACCGAACAGCTGCCACGTCACGTCGCCGGGGTGCCAGTACGAGAGCCCCGGCTCACGGGCCGAGATTGCCCGGCTCGCAAATTGATGAAGAAGGGGGATATCGGACTCGCCCGCATAGGGGCGTGTGAGATAGCCAGGCACGATTCACTCCTGTCGCTGTGGGCCGTCGGGCCCGGTCGGCGAAGTTGCGTGCTAGCTGACCATCGAACTCCTGCCCGGGGGGATACCGCGACGCTACGTGGATGCGCCGCCCGCGGTCAAGATCGCAGCCCAGGCACCGAGCTGCTATCCTCGATCCACTCACCCGAGAGGACTCCCTTGCTGAACTAACACCGGCAAAGCGCGGCTCCGACCATGGCGATGGCTCCCCGGCCTTCGCTCGCCGCCCGGTGTGCTCAGTCCTCTCGTCCCGCTCCCACGCCCGGCCCCCGCTTTGCCTCCCCTCCCGCCCCGGAGCGGGCCACCGTGCCCGGAGGCCCCATGCTTGCCGCCCGCAACATCTCCGTCGAACTCGGCGGACGCACTGTCCTCAACGCGATCTCCTTCGTGGTGAACCCCGGCGAGGTGCTCGGCGTGGTCGGACCCAACGGTTCCGGCAAGACTACGCTCCTCCGAGTCCTGGCCGGCGAACTCCAGCCCGGTTCTGGCACCGTCGAACGCCCCGCCGGCCCGGCCGCCTACCTCCGCCAGGGCTTCGATGGCGACCCCGCGACGCCCGTGAGCCGCGCCTTCCCCCGTGCCTTCGCCGTCCCGGATCCTGCCCGTCTCGCCGAGCTCGCGACCGCCATCGCTGAGACTCCCGACCCCGCCCGGCTCGACTCGCTCTCAGCCGAGTACGACACGCTCCTCACCGCGCTCTCCGCCGCTACGGACGTTCCGTTGATCCCCGGACTCCGTCCCCTCGACTCCGATGCGCCCGTCGGCACGCTCTCCGGCGGCGAGCTCACCAAACTCGCGCTCGCCGGCGTCTTCGCCGCGCACGCGACCGTGCTCCTGCTCGATGAACCCACCAACCACCTCGATGTCCCCGCCATCGAATGGCTCCAGGGGCGGCTTTCTGCCTTTCCCGGCCCGGTCATCCTCGTCTCCCACGACCGCGCGCTGCTCGACGTGGTCGCCACCCACATCCTCGAAATCGACCACCTCTCCGGCGCCGCCGAGACCTTCACCGGCGGCTACTCCGCCTACGCGGACGAGAAGGCCCGCCGCCTCGCCGCCCAGGAAGCCCGCTACCGCCTCCAGCAGCGAGAAGAACGCCAGCTCAAGCAGGCCATCTCCGCCATCGAGTCCCGCTCACGCAGCATCGAGAACCGCACCATCAACTTCCACTACCGTAAACGCGCGAAGAAGGTCGCCCGCCGGGCCGTCACCCTCAAGGCTCGCCTCGAACGCCAGCTCGACTCCGCCGGCCACGTCGACCGGCCGCTCCGGGCGCCCGGTGGCTTCGAAGGCAGCTTCGCCTCCGCCGAATCCGCCGCGAACATCCTGGTCTCCGCGAACCAGCTGAGCCTCGCGGTCGCCGGACGCACGCTCTTCGACGGCCTCTCATTCGCCGTCCGCAAAGGTGAGAGCACCGTCGTTTCAGGCCCCAACGGCTCAGGCAAGACCACCCTCCTCCGAGCTATCCTCGGCCTCCACCCTGTTGCATCCGGCGAACTCTTCGTTGCCGGGTCCGCCAACGTTGGCTTCCTCCCCCAGGAAGACCCCGCCGCCCTCGATGCCACCGGCGATGGCGCCCTCACTCCCGTCGAGGCCCTCCGCCGCGCGGCGCCCATGACCGGGGGTGAAGCCTCGAACCTGCTCCACCGCTTCCTCCTCGGACATGACCAGCTCCGGACGCCGCTCCATCGCCTCTCCTACGGCGAACGCCGCCGCCTCTCCTTCGCCATCCTCGTCCTCTCCGGTGCGAACCTGCTCCTCCTCGATGAGCCCACCAACCACCTCGACATCCCCTCCCGCGAAGCCTTCGAAGCCGCCCTCGAAGCCTACGAAGGCGCCGCCATCGTCGTCACGCACGACCGCTACTTCATCGACCGCTTCGCCGATGAGGTGATCGAGCTCTAGCCGGGAGGTACGATTCTTTCATGGCCAAAATCGCCCAGATCAACGTGTCGCCCGGTGGCGTCCCCAAGCTCCCCATCCCTGAAGGCGTTGTCGGCCCCCGTGGCCTCGAAGGCGACTCCCAGGCCGACAAGGTCCACCACGGCAAGCCGGACCAGGCGCTCTGCCTCTGGTCCGCCGAACGCATCGCCGCCCTCGCCGCCGAAGGCCATCCGATCTTCCCCGGCGCTGCCGGGGAGAACCTCACCCTCGAAGGCATCGAGTGGGACACTGTCGTCCCCGGCAACCGCTACCGCCTCGGCGCCGAACTCGAGATCGAAATCACCGGGTTCGCCACGCCCTGCAAGAAGAACGCTGGCTGGTTTGCCAACGGCGACTTCAACCGCGTGAACCACAGGACCAACCCCGGCTGGAGTCGCGCCTACGCCCGCGTCCTCACCCCCGGCGCCCTCCGCCCGGGCGACGAGGTCACCAGCCTCTGACCACCGGTTGACGGATCCCGCGCTCGCGTGCTGTCATTTCCACAACGCTGACCGCAGCAGGAGATCCCCGTGAAAGCAATCATGTCCTCCCACCCCACTGTTCCGTTCTGTTCAGAGGACATGATGCTTAGTGACAACACTCAACCTTGGGATCCTGGCGCATGTAGACGCCGGTAAGACCACGCTCACCGAGCGGCTGCTCTTCGCCGCCGGGGTCATCGAAGAGATCGGCAGCGTCGACAAAGGCAGCACCCAGACCGACTCCCTCGCCCTCGAACGCCAGCGCGGCATCACCATCAAGTCCGCCGTCGTCTCGTTCAAAGTCGATGACGTCACCGTCAACCTCATCGATACCCCCGGCCACCCCGACTTCATCGCGGAAGTCGAGCGCGTCCTGAATGTCCTCGATGGCGCCGTCCTCGTGCTGTCCGCGGTCGAAGGCGTGCAGGCGCAGACGCGCGTGCTCATGCGCACCCTCCAGCGCCTGCGTATCCCCACGCTCCTCTTCGTGAACAAGGTCGACCGCTTCGGCGCGGACTGCGACCGGGTCCTTGCCAGCATCACCGGGCGGCTTACCCCGGCCATCGTGGCGATGGGCTCAGTCCATGATCCCGGTACCCGGGTGGCGTCCTTCACTCCATTCGGACCCAATGACCCGGCTTTCCTCACGCGCCTCGCTGAACTTCTCGCCGAACGGGACGACACCGTGCTCGCCGCCTACGTCGATGCCGACATGACCGTCTCCTACCACGAACTCCGCGCCCGGCTTGCGGCTCAGGTGGGCAAAGCGCTGGTTCATCCCGTGTTCCTCGGCTCCGCCATCACCGGCGCCGGCCTGGAACCGCTCACGGCCGGCATCACCAACCTCCTGCCCGCGGCCCAGGGTGACCCGGCCGCCCCGGTCTCCGGGCGGGTCTTCAAGGTCGAGCGCGGCCCCGCCGGCGAGAAGATCGCCTACGCCCGGCTCTTCTCGGGCACCATCCGCAACCGCGACCGGGTGAAGTTCGGGACAGCGCGCGAAGGAAAGGTGACCGGCATCAGCCTCTTCGAGCACGGTTCCACCCATCAAAGCTCCGCCGTGGCCGCCGGACAGATCGCGAAGATCTGGGGCCTCGATGCCCGGGTCGGCGATACCCTCGGCGAAACGCTGCACGCCGCCGAGGGCCACCACTTCGCGCCTCCGACGTTGGAGAGTGTCGTAGTTCCGTCCGACCCGGCGGGTCGCGGACCGCTCTATGCCGCCCTCACCCAACTCGCTGAGCAGGACCCGCTCATCAACGTTCGCCAGGACGACTCGCGCCAGGAGATCTCCGTCTCGCTCTACGGGGAGGTCCAGAAAGAGGTCATCCAGGCCACGCTCGCAACCGAATTCGGCCTCGCGGTCGACTTCCGTGAGACCACCGCCGTTTGCGTCGAACGTCCCATCGGCACCGGTGAAGCGGCCGAGTTCAAACGCCAGGGTCCGAACCCCTTCCTCGCCACCGTCGGCCTGAGAGTGGAACCGGGACTGCCCGGTTCTGGGGTCGAATTCCGCCTCGCCACCGAAGTGCTCGGTACCATGCCCCACGCCTTCTACGCGGCCGTCGAAGATACCGTCCACCGCACCCTCCGCGAGGGCATCCACGGCTGGCAGGTCACGGATTGCCTCGTCACCATGACCCACTCCGGCTACTTCCCGCGGCAGAGCCACGCTCACCAGGGATTCAGCAAGAGCATGTCGAGCACCGGCGAGGACTTCCGCAACCTCACCCCGCTCGTCCTGATGGCTGCGCTTCAACGAGCGGGGACCCGGGTGTATGAGCCCATCGACCGCTTCGACCTCGAGATCCCGGCCGATGCGCTCGGCCCGGCGTTGCCTGCCCTCGCGAAGCTCGGCGCGGTCGCGGGGTCCCAGGAACTCCACGGGTCGGTCTACCACGTCCAGGGCCAGATCCCTGTCGCCCGCGTCCACGAATTCCGCCAGCAGCTTCCCGCGCTCACGCGTGGCGAGGGCGTCCTTGAGTGTGCCTTCGATTCCTACCAGCCCGTCCGCGGCGCGCCTCCCACTCGCCCCCGGTCCGACCACAATCCGCTCAATCGCAAGGAGTATCTCCTGCACGTCCAGCGGCGAGTCTAGCGAAGGAGGCTCCGTGACCACCGGCGATATGCACCCCGATGAAGCCCATACCGATGCTGCCCTTGTGCGCAGGCTGCTCGCCGCACAGTTCCCGCAGTGGGCCGGCCTCCCGATCGAGCACGTCCGGTCCGCCGGCACCGATAACGCCATCTATCGCCTCGGCGAAGACATGGCGGTTCGCCTGCCCCGCCGGCCCGCCTCCGTAGCCCAGGTCGAGAAGGAACACGAGTGGCTCCCGAAGCTCGCGCCACATCTCCCACTCGCCATCCCGATCCCGCTCGCGAAGGGAGACCCGGGCGAGGGCTACGCCTGGAATTGGGCCGTGCACACCTGGTTGCAGGGTCAGGAAGCCATCCCCGACCGCCTCGCCGACCTCAGCCAGGCGGCAGTCGACCTCGCGGGCTTCGCCACCGCCCTTCAGGCCGTCGATGCCGCCGGCGGCCCGGTGCCCGGGAGGCACAACTTCGGCCGTGGCGTCCCACTATCGGCCCGTGATGAGTTCACTCGCGCCCGCATCCCGGAGTGCGCCGACCTCGTCGATGCCGCCGCTGTTGCCGCCGCGTGGGAGGCCGACCTGAACGCGCCATCCTGGGACCGCCCGCCCGTGTGGGTCCACGGCGACCTTGCGCCCGGCAACCTGCTGGCACTCGACGGGCGCCTCAGCGCTGTCATCGACTTCGGTGGCCTGGGTGTTGGCGACCCTGCCGTCGAACTTATCGCCGCCTGGAGCCTGTTCGAAGGTGCCTCCCGCCAGGCGTTCCGCGAAGCACTTGCAGTCGATGACGCGACCTGGGCTCGCGGCCGTGGCTGGGCGCTCTCAATCGCCCTCGTGGCGCTCCCCTACTACCGCCACACCAACCCCGTGATCGTCGAGACATCCCTGCGCACCATCGCCCGCGTCCTGGCGGACCACCGCGACCGACCGTAGCGAACCGGACGGCGCCTCTTACCCCAGGAACCCCTTGATCTCCTGGACCACCCGGTCCGTCGCCTCCAGCCTCACCATGTGCCCCGCGCCGGGGATCTTCACCAGCTCCGAGCTCTTGATCTTCGAATGGAACAGGTCGCCATACGCGGGCGGCACCAGCTTGTCCTGCTCGCCCCAGATGAGCAGCGTCGGCGCCGAGATTCGGTGGATCCGCTTCTTCAGCCCCTTGTCCGGGATCGGCCAGAGAAATTTCCCCGCCGCTGAGAAGTTCGCCATCTGCATGTAGAGCCGGTCGGCTAGCTCGTCGTCGTCCTTCGGTGGGGGAAAGAGCTGCGGGATGAGCGGGTTCGTCAGGTCCCCGAAGATCACACCCGGGAGCTCGTTCGGAAGCAGCGCGAAGATGTCCGTCACCGGCGTCTCGTCCATCCACAGCCCGGTCGGCGCCACCAGCACCAGCTTCTTCACCATGTCCGGCCGCGCCGCAGCGAACTCGGCTGCGAACATCGCCCCCAGCGAGTGTCCCGCAAGGTTGAACGACGTCAGCCCGAGCGCGTCGCACAGGTCCTGCAGGTACAGCACCAGGTCGTGGATATCGTCGATCTGTTCGAGCCCAGTCGTGTCGTTGAACCCCGGTGTCACCGGCGCGATGACCTCGTACGACTGGGCCAGCGCTTCCAGGTCCGGCGTCAGCGCCGCCATGCCCCCGGCGTCGTGCAAGAACAGCAAAGGCGCGCCCGATCCCGCCCGGTACACCGGCGGGTTGAACATCCCTTCGCGCACGGAAACAGTCGTTGGTTCAGTCATCCCACGAGCCCTCCACAGCAATTCCGGCCGGCAACGGCCCGCCAGCAGCCGCGCAATCGTACAGCCTCTCGCCCGGGCCGTCTCACGCGTCGCCTGGCCCTACACCAGCCGCCGAAGCGCGTCCATGTCCCGGATGACCAGCTCGCGCCGGCGCACCTCCAGGACCCCGTCCTCTTCCATCGCCTTCAGTGCTCGCGTCACGACCTCCCGCACGGACCCCACGAGTGAAGCAAGGTCCTGCTGCGTGATGTCGCGCCGCACCAGGATGCCTTCCTCTGTCGCCACGCCCTCCTCCCGCGCCACCTGGTAGAGATACCGCGCGATTCGCGCCGGGACCGTCTGCAGGCTGATCTGCTCTACGAGCTCCGTGAACGATCGCAATCGCCGCGCGAAGTGCAGCAGCATCGGCACCGCCACCTCCGGATGCCGGCTCACCACATCGACCATCGCGCTCGTGGGGACCAGGACCACCTCACTCGGCGCGAGCACCTCCACGCTGGCAGGGTTCGGGCCCTGGTCGAAAACCGGCACCTCGCCGAACGTGTCCCCGGCGCTCACGATCCGGAACGACTGCTCCCGCCCATCGCTGCTTGTGCGGTAAATCCGCGCTTTTCCGCTACGCAGCAGATAGAAGCCCTTCGCCCGTTCCCCCTCGATGATCACGTGCTCCCGCGGCGCGTACTCCGTACAGATCAGCTCTCTGGCCAGTCGCGCCGCAGGCTCATCCGCCAACGACGCGAAGTAACTCATCTTCCGCACATCCTCGACCGTCGCCGGCTTCAGCATCGGCCAAGTATGACACCTCCGGCAGTCAGCCTCCCCAACCGCTCCTTCCGGCCGGGCCGGCCCATAAGGGCCGGATGGGCCCCGACCATTGGCCCGTTCGACCGTAGGCACGCTCGATACCCGCATTGAAAATCGTCATGGACGGTGTTCTCCCCGGCTCCGAAGCGATCCGGACGGCGATCCGCTCGTGACATTCGTCACATTGCAGACCCACCCATCGGTCGACGCTTCTTGAGAAGACACCGCCAGCGGCCCCGCCCGATGCGTGCCGCTGACAAAGGAGAAACGACATGCATCGGCGAACGATACTCAAACTCTCGGCGCTGCTACCCCTTGTCCTCGCCGTGGCCTTGCTCGGCGCCTGTGGTGGCGATGACGACGACGGCGGCGCGACCGCGCCCACCGCTACTACGGCGCCCAACGGCAACGGCAACGTCGTCGGAGACGAACTCGACGTCATCATGCATGACAACTACTTCGAGCCCGCGGAGTTCACCATTGCAGTCGGGCAGACCGTCTCCATCACCGCGATAAACGAAGGCATCGCCGTCCACAACATGGCGGTCCTCAACACCGACTTCAAGAGCGACGCCATCGTCACACCGGGCGGCGAAAGCACCTTCGAAGTCCGCTTCGATACACCCGGAACCTATCCCTTCCAGTGCGACTACCACCTGCCAGACATGGTAGGGACGATCACCGTCCGCTAAGTTCAGCAGCCCTATCCACGCCGCTTCACCGGCGCGGATAGGGCTGCAGTAAAGGACACTCCAATGACTCTGACCAGGCGAGAACTGCTCCAGGGTGGAGCCGCAGGCGCTGTCGGATTGGCAGTGGGTGGGGCTGTCGGTTTTGGCATCGGCCGTGAGAGCGGCGGAGACGGAAGCGGCACCGGGCTCGCTGGCAAAGCCCAGGATGTCATCAACGCTCGTGGCCTCAGCCCCGAAGATGTCACCCGCGCACTCAAGACCTTCGTACCGCCCGGAGAGATGGACGAGTTTCTCATCTTCAGCTCCGGCGGCCACTCCGGCCAGCTCTACGTCATCGGCGTCCCGTCCATGCGTCTGCTGAAGACCATCGCCGTGTTCAGCCCCGATTCATGGCAGGGCCATGGCTACGGCGCGGACTGGGGCGAGCACATCTTCGCCGAGGGCACCGATGCCGTGAACAACCCGACATCCCCCTCCCGGGGAATGCTTACCTGGGCCGATACCCACCATCCCGCCATCAGCGAGACAGGAGGCGAGTACGACGGACGCTGGGTCTACATCCAGGATCGCGCCAACGGCCGTGTCGCGATGGTCGACCTGCGCGACTTCAAGGTGAAGCAGATCTTCGATATCCCGAACATCCAGTCCTCTCACGGCGGCGCGTTCGTCACCCCCAATACCGACTACGTCCACGTCTCCTCCAAAACCCCCTCCCTTGTCGACTACTCCGATGTCGCCAACAGCCTCGACAACTACCAGGAAGTCTTCCGTGGCTTCTCAACCTTCGTGGCTGTCAACCAGACGAGTGGCCGGTTCGACCTCGACCGGAGCTTCCAGATCGAACTCCCACCGTACAACCAGGACCTCGCCGACTCCGGCAAACTCGTGAGCGACGGCTGGGTTTTCATCAACAGCTACAACACCGAGATGGCCACTGGCGGCGTCCTGGAAGGCAACCCATCCATTGAAGTGGGCGCTTCCGCCAACGACTTCGACTACCTCCACTGCATCAACTGGAAGAAGGCGGAAGAAGTCTATCGAGCTGGCAACACCACCGTCATCAACGGCATGCCGGTCATCAGCCTCGAAACCGCCATCGCCGAAGGCATCCTGTACTTCGTCCCCGAGCCCCGGAGCCCTCACGGCGTCGATGTCTCTCCGGACGGGAACTACCTGTCCATTGGCGGGAAGCTGGATCCTCACGTCACCGTGTTCGGTTTCGACAAGATCATGGCTGCCATCGAAGCCGAAGACTTCGAGGGCCACGATGTCTACGGCGTCCCCATCATCACCTACGAGTCCGCGGTCGCCGGCCGCGTGGAAGTAGGCAACGGCCCCCTCCACACCCAGTACGACGCGGAGGGGTACGGCTACATCAGCCTGTTCCTCGAAAGCGCCGTCGCCAAGTTCTCCCTCGGCCCGCCCTGGTTCGATGGCGACGATGCGTTCAAGCTCGTCGACAAAGTCCAGGTCCACTACAACATCGGCCACCTCGTCACGATGGAGGGGGATACCGTCTCGCCGCAGGGCAAGTACCTTGTGGCGCTCAACAAGTGGTCCATCGATCGTCACCCGGTGGTCGGGACCCTCAAGCCTCAGAACTTCCAGCTCGTCGATCTCTCGGAAGAGAAGATGGAAGTGCTCTATGACATGCCTATCGGCTTCGGCGAGCCCCACTATGTCCAGGCCATCCGTGCTGACCGCGTACAGGGCTGGGAGGTATACCCGCCAGGCGTGAACACGCTCACCATGGAGGTCAGCCCCCACGCCGTCGCGAATGGCGAGGAACGGATCGAACGCAACGGCAACACCGTGGAAGTCTTCATGTCCGTCCGCCGCAGCGTGTTCACTCCGGACATCGTCCGGGCCAACCGCGGCGATACGGTCATCATCCACATGACCAACACGGAGACAACTCCCGACGCGACACACGGGTTCGCCATACCCCGGCACAACATCGGCATCAGTCTCGATCCGGGGGAGCAGATCTCCGTCGAGTTCGTAGCCGATGTCGAAGGCGCGTTCGGCATGTACTGCACCGAGTTCTGCTCTGCTCTTCACCTTGAGATGCAGGGTTGGCTCGTCGTCTCATAGCCCCTCCTCCGGGGCAGGGTCCGTCGTCCTGATGGCCCTGCCCCGGCAATCAGAACTCCTCCAGGGGAGGTGCAACAATGGTTAGCCGCCGTCAGTTTCTTGGACTTGCCGGCGCCACCGGCGCCACCGTTGTCGGAGTCGCCCTCGGCGTCCGGGCCTTGCCCGATGACAAACCCGATGGTTCCAGCGGACCACCCACCATCCGCCTCGGGTCAGACACCTGCGATCACTGCAACATGATCATCAGCGATATCCGCTTCGCGTCCGCCTGGCGCCACAGGACTACCGCTGCCCGGTTCGATGACATCGCTTGCATGGTGCGGGCGTCAAGGGAGCATGAACCGGGCAGCACAACCACCTTCTACGTCCATGACTTCAACGACGAGTCCTGGCTCATCGCCTCCGCGGCGACGTTCATCGTCACCCCGGCGATCGTCACACCCATGGCCTCCGGCATCGCAGCCTTCGGCTCCGCCGCCGCCGCCCATGCCGTCGCCACCGAGCACGACACCGTCCTCCAGAGCTGGGCAGGCGTCCGCGAATCCCTTCCCGCGATGAGGAGTTGAAATGGTGGCTCTGCCGCACACTAACCGACTGACCAGCGATGCGACCACTCGTTCGCTCGTCGCCCGGCTCGAACTCGACCGGGTTTGGCTGGTTTGCGCAGTTGTCGCCTCGGTGCTCCTCATCACCACGTTCTTCCTTCCCCTGTGGCAGATGACCCTCCAGGCCCCGCAATACCCGGGAGGCCTTCACCTGACCGCCTATGGCACCCGCATGGAGGGGGACCTCAGTGAAATCAACGCCCTCAACCACTACGTCGGGGTCAAAGCCATCGAGCCCGATAGCGTGTTCGAGCTCAGGCTCTTCCCCTTCGCGTTGTTCGGGATCGTTGGGCTGGTCCTCCTGGCCGGCGTCCTGCCTGTCTGGCGCCGCCTTTCGCTCCGCTGGATCGCCACGGCGGTGGTCTGGGCATTGCCCATCGGCTTCCTGATCGACCTCCAGTGGTGGCTCTACCGCTACGGTCACGACCTTGACCCCACTGCTCCTTTCCGCCTCCCCGAGTTCACGCCGAAGGTCATCGGCACGACCCGCGTCATGAACTTCCACGCCGAGACCATGGTCACCACCGGCTTCTGGATCATGGTCGCCGCCGCCGTCCTCCTGACCATCGGCCCATGGCTCTTCCGGTTCCTCCGCGATGCCTGGCAGAACACCGGGACCGCCGCCTCGGCGGTCGGCCTGGTCGTGCTCGCCTCGAGCGCGATTGGCGTTGGCCCGGCCCCACCAATCCCCGCGCCCGCCGTGGCCCCCACAACCATCCAGGCGGCCATCGACTCCGCCAGCCCCGGAGAAACAGTGACTATCCCCGCCGGGACCTACCACGAGACTATCGTTGTCGATAAGTCCATCACCCTCATAGGAGAAGGCTGGCCCACCATCGATGGCCGCCAGGCTGGCGATGTCGTCCGTGTCACCGCCGATGGGGTCATCCTGCGGGGCTTCGTTGTGCAGGGCTCCAGTCGCAGTGTCTCCGCCGAACCTGGTGGCATCCGCCTCGAAGGTAACAACGCCACAGTCGAAGGCAACCGCGTCGCCGATGTTCTCTACGGCGTCATCCTCATCGGCAGTCACGGCCACACGATCCGCGGGAACGATATCGTCAGCATCCTCGACTACCCCACTGAGCGCCGTGGCCATGCCGTCTACCTCTGGAACACCAGCCACAATCTGATCGAGGGCAACATCATCTCCGATGCCAAGGATGGCATCTTCCTCGGCTTCGCCACCTTCAACGAAATCCGCGGCAACCACGTCACCGATGTTCGCTATGGCATCCACTACATGTATGCCGATGACAACGGCTTCTTCGACAACACCTTCAAGGACAACCTTGCCGGCGCGGCCATCATGTATTCACGCAGGATCGAACTCGTCGGTAACGTCTTCTCTCACAACTCGTCCGCCGCCTCCGGCTATGGACTCCTCCTCAAGGATGTGGACGACGTCACCCTGCGCGGCAACCTCATCCACCACAACCGCGTCGGTCTCCTCATGGAAGGGGCGCCCCAGTCGCCGTTGTCTTTCGTCCGCCTCGAAGGCAACCTCATCGGCTACAACCAGACCGCCCTCGGACTCACCACCACAACAGACGCCACATTCGTCGGGAACTCATTCATCAGCAACCTCCAGCAGGTCGAGACTCGGGGCGCTTCTATCGAAAACCGCAACACCTGGGCAGAGGACGGACGCGGGAACTACTGGGACGGGTACCAGGGCTACGACGCCGATGGCGATGGCGTCGGTGATATCCCGTTCCGGTACGAAGGAGCCTATGACTCCCTCGTGGCCGACAACCAGGCCCTGAACGCTTTCAAGTTCACCTTCGCACACACCGCGCTTGACCTCACGGCGCGCTGGTTCCCCGTCTACCGGCCCGACGCTCGGGTCGTCGACCCTGCCCCTCTGATGTCGCCCACAATCACGCTTCCCCGGGAAAGTGGGTTCCGCGCGGCTATCGGTTCTGCCGCCTTCGGCATCGTGCTCCTGGGGCTGCCTGCAGTTGGATTCTGGTTCGCTCGCTCCACCTTCCGCCGGAGGTCCGTGCCGTGCTGACCGTCCGCCGACTCACAAAGCGCTACGGGAAGACCGTTGCCCTCGAAGATGTCTCCCTCGAAGTCGAGGCGGGCAGCGTGCTTGCGGTCATCGGGGCGAACGGCGCCGGGAAGACTACACTCATCAAGTCCATCGTTGGCCTCGTCCACTTTGAGGGCGAGGTGACTCTTGGCGGCATCGATGTCAGCCGGGATCCCAAGGCTGCTCGCCGCCTCCTCGGCTATCTACCTCAGCATTCCGCCCTTCCACCGGACCTGACGGTCCAGGAAACCGCCGCGTTCTTCTCCCAGCTCCGGGGTGTCCCCGCTGCGCAGGCTGCCCAGGCCGTTGAGGCCGCCGGCCTGGAGGATCACGCCACGAAGTACGTCAGCGAACTCTCCGGTGGCATGAACCAGCGCCTTGGACTCGCACTCGCGCTTCTCGGCGACCCCCCGCTCCTTATCCTCGACGAGCCTGCCGCTGGCCTCGATGTCTCCGCCCGCATTGACCTCCGCCGCCTGGTCGATGAGCAGCGCAACGCGGGGAAGGCCATCGTTCTCTCCACACATTGGGTCGAGGACGTACCCTATGTGGCCGATCAGGCGCTCCTGCTCGACCGCGGCCACACGGTCTACTCCGGCCCCGCCGCAAGGCTCGCCACCGAACAGGCCGCTGCCAGCCGGCTTTATCTCCGCCTGAACGGCCGCACCCCCGAAGCACTCACCCTCGTCCGCGATTCCTCCTCCGTCCGCACCGTCGATCCCTCCGGCGACTGGCTGGTGATCACCTGCGCAACCGGCGAGAAAGCCAGAATCATCGAAGCGCTCGTCACCGCTGGCATCACCATCCTCGACTTCCGCGTCGAGGAAGCGCCGGTCGGCGAAGCGGTCCTCCGCATGAAGGACCTCCGGGAGGCAAGGCCATGAGAGAAGCCAGCGTCGTCATGCGCAAGGAACTCCGCGATGCCGTGCATGGGCGCTGGTTGTTCGTCTTCGCGGCCGCCTTCGCGCTCCTCGCTGTCACGCTCGCCCTTGTCGATCAGCAGGCGGGTTCCTTCGGCGACCAGGGCTTCAACCGCACAACGGCCGGGCTCATCAACCTGTGCCTCCTCATCGTCCCCCTGCTGGCGCTCATTCTTGGGGCTGGCGCCATCGCGGGTGAGCGTGAGCGCGGGACCCTGGTGGGACTCCTTTCGCAACCTGTCTCCGCCGCCGAACTCCTCATCGGGAAGTATCTCGGGCTGATGTTTGCGGTCTGGATGGCTATCGCGATGGGCTTCGGCGCGGCGGCCGTCCTGGTCTCCCCCTTCAACCCGCTCACTGACGCCGGCCACTATCTGCTCTTCGTCGTGCTCTCCGCCGTCCTTGCCAGCGCGATGCTCAGCATTGGTATGCTCATCTCCGTTGTCTCAGCCGGGCGCGTCAAGGCTCTCGCCATCTCGGTCGCAACCTGGTTCGTGCTCGTCCTCTTTTACAACCTGGGGGCTATCGGCGTTGCCCTCGCGATTTCCTCTTCCGGAAAGACCCTGCTTCTGACCGTCCTCGGCAATCCCGTGGAGAGCGTCCGCATCCTCGCCGTGCTCAGCCTCGAACCGGACCTCGAGGTTCTCGGTCCGCTCGGCGCCTACCTCTCCAACGAATTCGGAACGGCCCCGAGCGCAGTCATGCTTTCCCTCGCCCTCCTGGCGTGGGTAGTGGCGCCCCTTGTCCTGGCTACCTACCTGTTCCGCCGCCAGGACGCCTGAATGGAGACCGCCTTGACTACTATCGAAATCGATAACCGCGGCCTGGACCCGCCCCAGCCCATGGTCCGCATCCTTACCGCGGTCCGCGAACTCGGCCCCGGCGACGAGATCCTCGCGCTGATGGATCGCGAGCCGCTGCTCCTCTACCCCGAACTGGAGCGCCGGGGAATGCAGTGGGCGTTCACCGAGGGCAAGCACTTTGACCAGATCCGCATCTGGCATGCGCGGGCATAAACGCGTCACACGGCCTACCGGAGCAGCACGCCCCCATCCACCGGCAGCACCACGCCCGTGATGTACTTCGCCTCGTCCGAGCACAGGAAGAGCGCCGCGTTACCCACATCCCACCCGGTCCCCTCGATCTGCAGCGCCGATGCCCTTCGCCGCCGCTCCCGCTGCTCTTCGCTCATCCTCCCACCGCCGTACACCATCGGCGTGTAGACGGGTCCCGGCGCGATGCAGTTCACCCGGATCCCTTCCCGGCCATGGTCTACGGCCATCGCCTTCGTCAGCGAGATGACCGCCCCCTTCGAGGCGGCGTATGGCGTCAGCCCGCCCGGGTTCATCGCCGCGATCGAGGAGATGTTCACGATCGCCCCGCCTCCCGCCTCCCGCATGGCCGGGATCGCCGCCTTGCTCGAAAGCATCATCGCCGTCACGTTCACCCGCATCTGTAGCTCCCAGTCCGCCTCGCTCACGTCCACCACCGTCCCGCCGATCCCGATGCCCACGTTGTTGTCGAGCACGTCCAGCTTGCCCCACCTCCCCACCGCTTCCGCCACCATCGCCTCGCACTCCTCCCGCCGCGTCACATCTGCCGCGAACGCCGCCGCCTCCCCGCCCTCCGCCGCGATCATCTCGAC
>CAYPAZ010000003.1:0-27058 GCA_964408835.1 uncultured Anaerolineaceae bacterium | reverse complement strand
ACGTCGATCATCGCCATCTCTTCCGCCACTCGCGTCGGCGGGTTATAGAGCACGATCGAGTCCCCGATGATGAGGATGTTCGCCTTGCTGGTCATCCTCGCGATGATCGCCGCGAACAGGTTCGGGGAAGGCGTCATCGCCCCCGCGTACTGGTGATGCTCGTTCACAGCGACCGAGTCGAAGCCCATCTTGTCGGCGTACAGGTACTCGTTGATGTACGCGTCGTACGCCGCCTTCCCGAGCTTCGGGTCGTAGAGACTCTTCGGCACGTCGACCCATGCGCCGTCGTAAGCCTGGTCGAAGTCGGGCGGAAGGTTGGGGTAGGTGACCTCGGCGAACCAGTGGAACTTCACTCAACAACCTCCGGGGAACGACCACGCAGCGACTGGGGGAACGCCTTGCAATCTGTCAAACGATTGGTAGATTTCTCGCAAAACGTAGGTTGGCTGCCGGGCAATGTCAACCGGTTGGCTCAGCCGCCCCCGGGAGGCTCGATATGGCGGAACTCAGTGGCCGGAGGGCCCTCGTCACAGGGAGCAGCCGCGGCATCGGTCGGGCGATCGCCATCGAGCTGGCCGCCCGGGGCGCCACCGTCGCTTGCGTCGCCCGAACCCTCAAGGAGGGCGATGCCCCGCTCGCCGGTTCACTCGAAACGACCGTCGCCGAAATTCGTGCGGCAGGCGGCCAGGCGATCGCCATCGGCGCCAACATCGCCGACGAGCAGGAGTGCCACCGTGCCGTCGCAGAAGCCGGGGACGCGTTCGGCCCCGTGGACCTGCTGGTCAACAACGCTGCGTTCGCGTGGTTTGGCCCCGCCGCCGATGTGCCCATCACCCGCTGGCGGCGCGTCCTCGATGTCAACCTCACGGCCCCGCTCGCACTCGCCCAGGCGGTTATCCCCGGGATGGTGGCGCACCGCTGGGGCGCCATCATCAACATCTCAAGCGGCGCCGCCCGCGGACCCGGTCGTGGCCCCTACGCTACCGCCACGCCCGGTATCGCCGGAGCCACGACCTACGGAGTCAGCAAAGCCGCGCTCGACCGCCTCACCCAGGGACTGGCCGAGGAGCTGGCGCCCCACGGCGTCATCGTGGCGGCGGTCGGACCGAGCCAGGTGGTCATGACTCCCGGTACCGCGCATCACGGCTACCAGCCCGAGGCCACCGAGCCCGCCGAGTACATGGCCCGCGCCGTCGCGCTCATCGCTGCCGGATCGCTCGAGCAGTGGACCGGTCGCGTGCTCTACAGCCAACGCGTGCTGGAGGAATGTGGGGAACTCGACCGCACGGCCGGTCCTCGGGAGGCTTACCTGCCCCGGATGGGAGACTAGCGCCGTTGACACTCCCCGGGCTCGACCGTATCTTTCACCTACCAATCGTTTGGTAAGCATCCGGGAGAGACTGTGCCCTCAGACTTTCGAGCCATCGACGCGTGGATCAACCCCAACCTCCCTTTTGAGGTCGGGGGCGACCGCGATGTGAACTATCTCTTCAAGGGCTGGGCCGAGCGCCGCCGGCGCGGGACAACCCTCGAGCAGCTGATCGACGAGATGGACGCCGCTGGCATCGAAAAGGGCATCCTCTGCGCCGGCTACGGCGAAGTCGAAGACCGCCAGTGGTGCATCGACGCCATCAACCGCCACCCGGCTCGCTTCCTCGGCTCGCTCGTCGTGGACCCCCGCAAGGGTATGGATGCCGTCCGCGAAGTCGAAAGATTCGCGAACGACCACGCGTTTAAGATGATCCGCTTCCTTGCGTTCGAGGTTCAGCTCCCCTACGACCACGCTGCCTACTACCCCCTGTACGCGAAAGCGGTCGAGCTTGACCTCGTGGTTGGCGTCAACGTTGGCATCCCGGGACCGCTCGTCCCCGGGAAACACCAGCACCCACTGGCACTGGATGAGGTCTGCTGGTTCTTCCCTGAGCTGAAAGTCGTGATGCAACACGGCGGAGAACCCTGGGCCGACCTTTGCGTCAAGCTCATGCTCAAGTGGAAGAACCTCCACTACATGACATCCGCTTTCGCTCCGAAGCACGTACCCAAGGAAATCATCAGCTACATCAACACCCGCGGTGCGGACAAGGTAATGTTCGCCAGCGACTATCCTCTCCTGGAGTTCGACCGCTGCATGGAAGAAGCCGCCCAACTCCCGTTCCGGGATGACGAGCGAAGGGAAAAGTTCCTCTACCACAACGCCAACCGGCTCTTCTGGGGTGCAGCCTGATGACCGCCACTCAAACCCTCATCAAAGCAGGGCCCTACAGCTTCGCTGTTGTCGAACGCGGCCAGGGCAACCCGCTCGTGTGGCTCCACGGCTGGGAAGCTCCGGAGCAAGCGCTCGTCCTCGATTCCCTCGCCGGCTCCCGGCGGGTTATCGCCCCGGTGCTCCCGGGCTACTCCCACACCGAGGGCTCGGCCGACCTCCAGGACCTCCACACCCTGGCCGTCGCCTACCTGTCACTCCTCGACGCACTTCACGTCGATCAGATGGACCTCGCCGGCCACTCGCTCGGGGCCATGCTGGCCGCCGAGATCGCGGCGCTCATCCCGGAGCGTGTCCGCAGGCTTGTGCTGGTCGCCCCACTCGGGTTCTGGTTCGACTCAGCAGTTCTCCCCGACTTCGTCCCGTCTGGCGGTCCTGCTCTCGCCCGTGTCCTCTGGGCCGACCAGTCGAGCGAGGCAGCGCAGCTCGCGGGCCTTGACCCCATCGAGCGCACGGCGAACGTCGCCGTTTCGACCAACTACCTCTGGCCAATTCCCGATAGGGGATTGGAATCGCGCATCCATCGTGTCACTATGCCAACACTTCTCGTACGCGGCCAAGCGGACGGCATCATCTCCGATGCTTACCTCGACCAGTACCTGAAGAAGCTTTCAAACGGCCAGTCCGCCACCATCGCGGATGCCGGCCACTATCCGCAGCTGGAGCAGCCTGAAGCGTTCCAGCAACTGATCGAGCCCTTCCTGGGGGGTAGTTGATGTCCCTCCCTACCCCTTAAGGGTCCGGGCGCCGGGCCTGCTACTTCGGTGGCAGGCCCGGTTGTTTCCACCCGCTCCCATCGCCGGCTCCTGTGCTGCCGTGGGGTCATTCTCCAGAGAAGCACGCGCCTGCAGGAGATCAGCACGGTGCGAAGCGAAGAACGCCTCGGCCGCATCTAAAGAGCCACCGACCTCACCCGCCTCGTCCTCCGCCCTCGCGATGATCCAGGGCCTAATCTCGCGGCAGGCCAAGCTCTTGCAGCGCAATGATGTTTCTCTGGATCTCGTTCGTGCCACCAACGATGGTCATGGCGACATTCAGCCGGTGGAGGAAGTTCAACGCTCCGAGGAACGAGTCCACGCCGGCCTCCGTGGTGAGCGGCGCCATCGGCCCCATGAGCTCCATCCCGAACGAGGCGAGCCGGCTCTCCAGCTCGGTGCAGTAGATCTTCGTCACCGAGCCCTCGGTGCGTAGCTTCACATCTGCCGCTACCTTGGATGCCATGACGTCCTGGAGTAGCTGTGCCGCTTCAACCTCCACCGCGAGTTGTCCCACGCGATCACGGACCCACGGGTCCTCGCTCAGCGGCCGTCCGGCCGACCCGTTCGTCGCCTTCACGAAGTCCACGATCATTTCGAACAGCACCGGGAAGTGCGCGTAGGGGATGCCGCCGATCCGGTCGAGGTCCAGCGACTCGCGGATGTAGTCCCAGCCCTTGTTCTCCTCGCCGAGAAGCCGGGACTTGGGCACGAACACGTTGTCGTAGTACGTCGCGCCGACGAACCTCCCGCCGAGCGTCGGGTTCTTCGTTACCTCGAGCCCCTCGGTCGGCACATCGACGAGCAGCACCGAAATTCCTCGCCTGATGGGGGCTTCGGGGTCGGTTCGCACGGCCAGGAACATGATGTCGCCTGGCTCGGGATGCCCGTAGAGCTTCTGGCCGTTCACGATGTAGCCGTCGCCGTGGCGCTCGGCCTTCGTCTTCAGATTCGCCAGGTCCGACCCCGTCTCGGGCTCCGTGAACCCCAGCACAAAGTCGATCTCACCGGTCCGGATCCGGGGGAGGATGTCGTCCTTCACCTCCTGCGACCCGTACTTAATGATCAGCGGCCCGATGACGTTGATGATGTAGAGCGGCAGCGGCGCCCCGGCTCGGTTCATCTCCTGTGACAGGATGTAGCGCTCCATCGGGCTGAAGCTCGTCCCTCCGTACTCCTCAGGCCAACCCACGGTCAGCCAACCCTTCTCGGCAACCTTCGCGAGGAACTCGCGCTTCCGTTCCTTGTCCGATTTATCCCGGCCGGCCGTTGGGTCGCCGGGCCCCCACTCCCGCTGCAGGAAGTCCCGGATTTCGTCGCGGAAGCGAATCTCTTCGTCGGTATAAGAAAAGTCCATGGTGGCTCCTAAACCCCGGACAGGATGGCGTTGGAAATCGCGGCCCGGTGTTCCGAGGCCGTGCCGTAGTTGCTCGCCAGGTTGAGATTCAGGCGGAAGCTCAGCTGGACCTTGTGGTCATCCGTGAACCCCACGCCGCCGTGGATCTGGATGGCCTGGCGGGTGACGAAGTTCCCCGCCTCCCCCCAGTAGGCCTTGGCATATCGCGCGGCGCGTTCAAAATCGGCCGTGCCATGGACGCCCGCGGCTTTGTAGGCCAGGTTACGGCCCACGTCCTTCGCCACGAACATATCCGCCATCCGGTGCTGCAACGCCTGGAATGCGCCGATGGGCTTCCCGAACTGGATCCGCTCCTTCGAATACGCGACGGCCAGCTCCAGGGCCCGGGCCGCGAGCCCGCTCATCACCAGTGCAGCGCCCGCCGCACCGTTCAACTGGGCCTCGGTCCAGGCACTCCCGGGCAGCCTTGCGCCCTCAGCACTGGCGAAGTCCACGCGCCCCGTGCACTCAATCCCCGAGGCGTCGAGCCTTTGTGCGGCGACAGACCCCGCGTCCAGAAGCATGCACTCGCCGTTGGCAGCGGCCAGGTAGTGCGTCGCGAGGTTCGTCCATGGAACGCCCAGCGCTGTCCCCGAGACCCGCCCGCCGGAGGCACTCAGAGCCTCGATCTGCGGGGCCCCCGGCACCGGTATAACCACCGCCCGCCCTTCGGCGATAGCCTCCGCGAGAGACCGCTCCGCTCCCGCCAGGGCCAGTCCGGCAGCGATGGCCGTGTGAAGGTACGGACTCGGGGCGGCAGCACGCCCCATCTCCTCCAGGAGCACTGCCGCGTCGAGGAAGCTGCCCGGGAACCCACCGATCTCTTCCGGGAAGGGCGCCGCCAACCAGCCCAGTCCGACGATGCTGTTCCATAGCTCACGCTCACTCCCGTCGCGGTCGTCGCGGAAGTCGCGAATGCGGTCTAGCGGGAACTCGCGAGAGAAGAATTCAGCGGCCGTTCGCTTGAGCAGGCTCTGCGATTCCGATAGCTCGTGGTCCATCGGGCCTCCGTTCTGTAATCCGGTTCGGGCTGCAGCCTAGCGGCCGCGGAAGTTCGGTTGGCGCTTCTCGGCGAAGGCGGCGGCTGCCTCAGTCGTGTCCTCCAGCGCGTTCAGGTACGTTCGCGCCTCGCCTTCCCGGGCGATCATCGCCGGGCCCGGGATGTTGCGCATGGCCGCCATCAACTGCTTGGTCCGGCGCACATGCATCGGCGGCAGCGCGATGAACTTGTTAGCCCACCTGAAGGCGGCGTCCATCAGCTGGTCATCCGGCACGACTTCGTTCAGCAACCCGAGGTCATACAGGCGCTGAGCAGGGACGTGCTCACCGAGCAGCGTGAACTCCGCGCCGATCGCCCACGGGAGGACCTCCGCCACGGGGAACCAGTACGGTCCCAGCACGCCGGTCGGGATCTCGCCCATGCTGAACCGCGCTGACTCCGCGGCAACCCGGATGTCGCACCCCGCAGTCATGTACCACCCGGCCCCGATGGCGAAGCCGTTCACGGCCGCGATGAGCGGCTTGTCCGTGTCCGGGACGCCGAAGATGTTCCACTCCGAAGTGTAGACCGGTTGGGGCGCGTTTCCGCTCTCTGCCTGTGCCTTCAGGTCCCGGCCGGCGCAGAACGCCCGGCCGGTGCCCGTCAGGATGCCAACCCACGCGTCATCGTCCTCCACGAACCGCTTGAAGCAGCCGCGGAGCTCGTCGAACGTGTCGGGCCCGAGCGCGTTGAGTCGCTCCGGCCGGTTTAGTCGGATGACCGCGATATGGCCTTCCTTTTCGTACTCGATGAAGCTCATGAGGTCCTTTCGTCAGCAGCGCTAGAGCTGGGCCAGCCGGTGCATCTGCTCCAGCACGCGCATGGTTTCGTTCGGGTCCGGCCGCCCTCCTGCAAGGGCGGCCGTCCGCACCGGGCGCCACTGCTCGAACGGCAGCGGCGTCCCCGGGTGGTTGTAAATGCCGACCACAATCCGGTCGGCTCCGGCATCTTCATAAGCCCGCTGGGTCTCGGGCGTCACGTCCATCACGAAGACCGTGATCTCGATCGATTTCGGGTCCCGCCCCGCCTCCGCGCACAACCGGTCGAGTTCCTTGCGAGCGATGGCAATCTGCTCCGGGCTCTCCATCACGGGGAGCCACCCGTCGCCCCACTCGACGACGCGCTTGAACGTCCGCTCGGTGCCGGGCGCTCCGATGATCACCGGTGGGTACGGGCGCGACTTCGGCATCGGGTCGCAGCGCACCTCCGGGAAGTTGACGTACTTTCCCTCGTACGAAGCCGTGCCTTGCTCCCAGAGGCGCTTCATCGCGATGACTGCCTCCTTCGTGTAAGGCCAGCGCTTCGCGAAGTCGACTCCGTAAAGCTCGGTCTCCTCCGGCAGCCAGCCTGTCCCGATGCCCAGCAGCACGCGCCCGTTGGAGAAGTTGTCCAGCGTACTCACGGTCTTCGCGAGCGTGAGCGGGTGGCGCTCCGGGATGAGACAAATGCCGGTGGCAAGCTTGATCCGGCTCGTCACAGCGCCGATGAACGAGAGCAGAACGAACGGGTCCGCCATTTCGCCATACAGCTCGGGGATGACCCCGTTGTTCCCGCCCGGGTACGGCGTCGCCGGGCTGACCGGCAGCACCGTGTGGTCTGGCACCCAGAACGAATCGAACCCCGCCTCTTCGACGGCCTTGCCAAGGGTCACCGCATCCGCCGTGTACCCCGTGACAAAGAATCCGATGCCGACTTTCATGCCTACTCTCTTTCCGTCCCTCGAGCTGGGTGCGTTCCGGGACGCTTACTTCGCCGAGAAGTACGGGATGCACTGCTCCCCGATGAGCCGGATGCTGTTCATGATCGACTCGTGCGAGAGCCCCCCGACCTGCTGGAAGCAGAGCAGCCTGTCGACCCCGATGTCCTGGTAGTGCTTCATCTTGCGCCGGCACGTCTCCGGGTCGCCAATGATGATTGAGTCCTGCGACCCGAGGATTTCGTACACCTCTTCGCCGGAGACGTCTTCGCCGCGAGCCAGGCGCCCGACCAGCTGCATCGGGTCTCCCTCCGCAGGCGGGGCCGCAGTCGCGGTCGCAGCGCCGCCGTCCGGGACATCCATCTGCCCGACCAGCCCCGTGCCGGCCGTGTCGGCGGCGGGACCGTCCTGCATCGCCTTCAGCATCTCCTCCAGTTCAAAGAACCGGACAATCGTGTTGATGTACCAGGCGGCGGCCTCAGCTGCGCCGTTGTCGATCGCCTGCTTCGTGGTCTCCGCGCAGTGGACGAAGGTGAACACACCCGTCTGGTTGTTCACAAACGAGCCCGCCGGGTCCGCATCCTTGATCGCGTCGCGGTACATCTGTAGCAGCATGCCCATTCCCTCGATGGGTGTGAGCAATGTCACCCCGAGCGCGCCAACCCCACATCGCGCGGCCATCAGGAACGAGTCAGGGCTGGATGCTGCCTGCCACATTGCGGGGTGCGGCTTCTGAAGTGGTTTGGGGATAATCGGCGCGTTCTTGATCGAGAAGTGCTCGTCTTCCCATGTGAACCGCTCCTGAGTCCACATCTTCGGGACCATGCGCATCGTGCGCTCGAGCTGCTCGCGAGTCTCCTCCTGGGGGATCTGGAACACGCGCCACTCCGGTAGCGTCGATCGCGCGAAGCCCATCTCCAGCCTGCCGTCGCTCAACAGGTCCAGCGTCGCTGCACGCTCTGCGATACGGATCGGGTGGCTGAAGTTGTGCGGCGCGAGCACAGCGCTGTGACCCACGCGGATATTCTTCGTCCGCTGCGCGATTGCCGTGAGCATCAGGTCCGGCGCCGCGCTGTAGCTCATCTCGACCGCGGTGTGGTGCTCCACCTCCCACCAGCAGTCATAGCCAGCCTTGTCCGCCAGCTCTGCCTGGGCCAGCGTTTCCTTGAGCAGCTGGTACTCGGCGCCCGGGTGGTCCATCCCGGCCTTCTCGACCTCACAGAACATGTCGATCTTCAAGTGCTTCTCCTGGAGCGTTTTGGCCGGCTCCGGGCCTTCGAGTTAGGGGCGGTCTACTTGATCGCGAGCGGATTCACGGGCGAGCCCGTGCCAGTGTGGATTCGAAGCGGGGAGCAGACGTACATGAAGTCGTACTGCCCGTCGGCAGCGCAATCGTCGGCCAGGTCCTCCAGCCACATCAGCTCCTGGAACGGAGAGCCGAGATTGACCATGAGCGCTGAGTGAAGCGGGAGCACAGTGCCCGATACCGGCGAGAACGAGCACTCGCCACCGATGGTGTCGGACCCGTGCGTCGGGAACTCCATCTCGTGATACCACGCGATGAGCTCCGGCTCGTCGGTGATGCCGGGCTCCCCTCCTCCCATCATCGCCGCCATCCCGTCCTTGTAGAAAACAGTGATCCACCCGGTGCGGATGAGCAGGATGTCGTGTTTCTGGATCTCAACGCCCTGCTTCTCCGCCGCGCCCAGCAGGTCCGCCAGTGTGACCTGCTCATTGGCGGAGAGGATGTCCACGCCGCGGTAGCGCGGGATGTCGAGCAAGACCCCCCGGCCCACGATGCCGTGATCGGCGATGGGCTTGATGTCGCAGTTCTTGAGCCCGCCGATTGTCGTTTGGGCGTCATAACCGTTGTAGAGCTTGTCGTCGTACCACACATGCCCCAGGGCATCGACCTGGGTCGATGCCTGCAGATACAGCATCATGAAGTCGTCGGCATACTCCGTGCCCCCGCCCATCGGCTCGATGGTCCCGGCGATGAAGTCTGACTTGTCGGCGGACATAAATTTCTTGATCGGCCCCCGGATGTCAATGGAGGGATCCCCCCCTGGCCGCAAGATCTCCAGCCCGAGCGGGAAAGTCTTCCCTGACCGAACGCACTTCGCGCCACGCACCACCTGCTCGGGCGTCAGGAAGTTGATCGCGCCGATCTGGTCGTCGGCCCCCCAACGGCCCCAGTTCTTGAGCCCGGAGCCGAAGAGTTCGGTGATGGTCTTGGCGGGTTGTGGCATCGTCATGGTGTGGTCTGTCCCCCTGCTGGCGGCGAACCGCGTGGATCGAAACGCCGCTGCTGCCCCGTCACCGAATCAAACGGTTGGTAGGTAAGCGCTCGCGAATGTACCGCCGCCCGCCGAAAGGTGTCAACCGCGCTTCACCGCCTGCTTTCCCTCGTGCTTGACAGTCACGGGTTTTCTTGCTGAGAATTCGGGCGCTGCAATCAAACGGTTGGTAGAAAAGTGGCGCGTCGACCGGCCGCACTCACAACCACCTTCCAGCCGATCTCGCAGCTACATGAGAGGGGGAAGGGACTCAATGTCCGACGCTTATTGGGACAGGTGGTGGCGCCGCCGCTACTCGCGGCGAACCTTCGTCGCCACAGGGGCAACCACGGCCGTTGGCGCGGCAGCTCTCCTCGCGGGCTGCGGCGATGACGACGACGACGACAACGGAACCATTCCGACGCCGGATCCGGATGAGGAGGCTGCCCGCTACGGCGGCACCTTCGTGACCTCATCGCTGGACCCCTACCGGGGGCTTGACCCCGCGATCAATACCCTCGTCCCGGTTGTTCATTCGCCGAAGGCCTACAGCTGGACCCACAGGTTCCAGGTGTCCGAGCAAAAGGTCATCCACGACATGGCGACCGCCTTTGAGACACCGGACGGGACGACCATCAACTACACCATCCGGGGCGACATCAAGTTCCAGAACGTTGCGCCCATGGACGGCCGTGTGCTGACCGCAGAAGACTGCGCCTACTCCTGGAAGCGTTTCGAAGAAGTCGGCCAGTTCGGCTCTTCGCTTAACGCCTCCGGCTGGACGTTCCTTGACCTTGGCAACACAGACGCGACCGACGCAACCAACGTCAGCGTGAAGCTCCAGAGCCCCACGGCCGATGCCCTCGCCGCCATGGGCCAGCACTTCTATGCAGTCGTCGCTCGCGAAGCCGTCGAGGCCAACGGCGGCCAACTCACGACCGTCAACGCCGCCGGGGCCGGACCCTACATCCTCGACCCGAGCAGCGACATCTCACGGGCGCTGGTCTGGAACCGGAACCCGGATTACTTCAGCCATGACCACACCGATGGCACCTGGTTCCCGAAGAACGGGCCCTACATCGACACCTTCGAACTGCGAACCATCGCCGATGCCACCACCGCCCAGGCCCAGATCCTCGCAGGCGACATGGACTCGCTCTATTACAACGTCCTGAACGTCGACCGGGTACTGGCACAGGAGTTCCGCAACAACTCCAACCTCAACGTGCTTGAGGGCAAGGTTAATGAGCACGTCGGCCTCGGTACCGTCCTCACGAGACTCGGCGACACGCGCCTCCGCCAGGCCCTCCAGAAGGCGATCGACTACGACGGCTACATCGATACCATCCATCTTGGCGATGGCCGAATCGGCGCTCCCGTCGGTGGCGGCTTCCCCGACACGGTGCGACTGCCTGAGGAAGAGGTTCGCGAGTTCCTCAAGCACGATCCCGCGGACGCCAAAGCGCTCTGGGAGGCGGCCAGTGGACCATCCTCCCTCACCATCATCACCATCGCCGGCTTCCCCTTCATGGAGCAGGCCGTCGGCTACGTGAAGCAGAACATCGAGCAGGCGCTCGGCATCACCGTGAACATCGATTCCTACGACGTCCCGTCCTGGATTGCGAAGGTCACGACGCCGGAAAAGGACTTCGACCTGTACGTGTTCTTCGACCAGTCTCTGCCTGACCTGCCGAGCACGAACGCGCTCGCCAACTACAACGCCGCGGGCTCGTCCATCGTCACCACGCTGTTCGACCCGGCTTCGCCCAACCCGGAAGTCGCTGACCTGGCCGACCAGATGCTCGTGCTCTACGCCGACCAGGCCTCGGCTCTCACCCCCGAGGATCGAACGCCCAAGATCCATGCCATGCAGCGTTTCGCCCTTGAACACGCTGTCCCATCCATCCCACTGCCCGTCAAGACCACGCAGTGGGTCGTTGTGAACAAGCGCGTCAAGAACGTTGACCTGATGCTCGACGACCTGACGTTCTGGAACAACAATCTCACCAACAACGTCTACCTCGACCCCAGGTAGGGACCGGGTAGCGCCAGCAGGGGGGCCGGCGGCCCGGATCGCCGGCCCACTGCACCACCGGGGACTGCATGCGGACTTACGTTCTTCGCCGTTTGGCTGTGTTCCCGCTCTTCCTGCTCATCGTCTCGATCGTGACCTTCCTCATCATTCGGGGCCTGCCGGGCGATGCAGCGCTCGTCAACCTCGGCCTCGGCAACGCCGGCTGCCAGGAGTGCGCCGATGCGGTTCGCCGCGACCTGGGCCTCGATAAGCCGCTCATAGAGCAGTACCGCATCTGGATCACGAACGCCTTCCAGGGAGACTTCGGGAACTCCACCACGAATAAGCGCCCGATCGCTCCCGAGCTCCGCAACCGCGCCTGGAACACTTTCCAGATCACCGTCGTTGCGATGGTCTTCACCGTCGCGATCGGAGTCCCACTGGGGGCTATCTCAGCCATCAAACGCGGGACCGCAGTGGACTACCTCGCCCGGTTCACCGCCATCGCGGGCCTCTCCGTGCCCAATTTCTGGATAGGTACGCTCGTCGTACTACTTCCGGCGATCTGGTGGGGATGGACGCCTGCCCGGCAGTGGGTCGGCTGGGGCGATCCCATCGAACACGTGCAACTGCTTGCGTTGCCCGCGGCGGTGCTCGCGATTTCGAGCGCGGCCTACGTCGCCCGCATCGTCCGGTCGAGCATGGTGGAGGCAATGTACAGCGACTACGTGCGAACCGCCCGCTCCAAGGGCCTGCGTGAACGCCGCGTCATCGCCGCCCATGTCTTCCGGAACTCCATGCTCACGCTTCTGACCGTGCTCGGCCTGCAGGCCGGCGTCCTCGTTGGCAGCGCCGTGATCATCGAGGCGATCTTCAGCGTGCCGGGTCTCGGCTCCATGGCCGCCCAGGCCGTGCTCGCTCGCGACTACCAGACCCTCCAGGCGGTGATCGTCGTGTTCGCTGCCTGGTTTATCACCGTCCAGCTCGTTGTCGACCTCAGCTATGCCTGGGTCGACCCACGGATCAGGTACTGAGGACTCGCGATATGGCCTCCGCAGCTGAAGTTCCAGCACCGATCCAGGACGGTCTCCGAGGTTTCATCTCCACCGCGCCCTCGTCGTCCTGGCGGACCGCCCGCAGGTTCGCGAGGCGCCAGCCAGTCGGCGCCGTCGCCCTGGTCGTCATTCTGACCATCGTCGCAATGGCGATCTTCGCAGACCACCTGCGTACGTCCGACCCGCGGGAGATCGGCGCCGGCCCGTTCCTCCAGTCCCCCGGCTGGGACCACTGGTTCGGCACAAACCGCAACGGGATCGATGTCTGGTCCCGCGTCCTCCACGGCGCCCGGCCTTCGCTCCAGGTGGGCCTCCTTGCGGTTACCTTCGGTCTCGGCGGAGGGACGCTGCTTGGTCTCATGGCCGGCTACTACGGCGGCAAGCTCGACTTCCTCGTGAGCCGGCTCGCTGAGTTCGTTATCTCCTTCCCGCCGATCATCGTTGGCATCGTCGTGGCAACCGCGATGCAGCCCGGGCTGCGCTCGGTCATCCTCTCCATCACCATCGTCCTCGCTGCGGCCACGACCCGGATCATGCGGGGGGCGGTCCTCCAGGAGCGGGAGCAGGCGTACGTCCAGGCTGCCCTCGTGATGGGGGCCTCGGGCCCGCGGCTCATGTTCCGCCACATCCTGCCCAACGTGACGCCGCTGGGGATTGTCCTCGCGAGCGCCCTCCTGCCCTCGGCCATCCTCTTCGAGTCCGCGCTCACATTCCTGGGCTTCGGGCTCCCGCCCGGGGACCCCTCCTGGGGCGCCGATCTCAGCGGCCAGAGCCGCACCTACTTCACTGTGGCGCCATGGTTGGCCATCTTCCCTGGCCTGGCGCTCAGCATCACCATCCTCGCCTTCAACTTGCTGGGCGATTCACTGCGCGACGTGCTGGACCCACGGCTCAGGGGTTCGGGAATCTGAATCCGGGCGGCTCTGGAGATTTCGCCCTGGTCAGGCTGAGTCCGGGAACTGCAACGCCTGCTCCAGCTTCGCGTGACGCAGGCCGTCCAATACCAGGGTCGCCAGCACATCTGCGATGTCCTCGTGCGAAGCGCGTCCGCCCGGCCTGTACCAGCGCGGGAACCAGTTCATCGCCCCGAAGATCAGGTTCACGATGACGGTCACGTCCTCCTCCGACACAGCGAACTCACCGGCCGCAATGCCCTCGCGGATCGTCCGCTTGTAGATCGCTTCCAGGCGGTCACGCTCATCCCGGAAACGCTGCTGGGAGGGTGGGTTGAGCCAGCGCCACTCAGAGACGTACACCCAGAAGTTGTTGGGGTTCCGCACCCACGAAAGTATGTGCCCGTGGATCAGGGCCCGGAGCCGGTCGGCTGCCGAAGCTTCCCGCTCGACGATCTCCTCGGCCTCGACGATCGTCTCCAGCACGCTTCCTTCAAGAATCTCCGTGAGCAGCGCGTCCTTGGAGTCGATCCAGTAGTACAGGCTGCCCTTCAGGATGCCCAGCTCCCGGGCGATGTCGTCCATCGAGGTGCCGTGGAAGCCCTTATCGGCAAAGAGGCGGGCTGCGACGTTCAGGACTTCCTGCCGCCGCTCCTGGTTTATGCGCTCACGGCTCGGCCGCCGAGGTTCAGTCACGGGTTTCTTCTTCTTCTGGTTGTCTATCGCGGACTTTACCTGATCTGCCATGCCATCGCCCGGAAAATGTATGCCGGAATCGTAACACCAAACGTTTGTTTTGCCCACGGCGCGAATGCGCTAGGATCTCCGCGCCCGGGCGCGCGGCTGCGCGGGGCGTTGGAGGATGTATGAAGGGACTCCGCGGCGAAGCTGCAATCGTCGGAATCGCCGAACTCGCGCCGGAACGCAAGCCCGCCCGCCAATGGTCCGGCCTCGAAATCCACGCCGAGTTGGCTCGCCAGGCGCTGGCCGATGCCGCCATCCCCCTCAAGGAGGTCGATGGCCTCCTCGTCGGCGCGTACATGGCCGAAGCGCCCGTGCTCATCCCGTCCATGGTTACGGAATACCTTGGCATCGGTGCGCGCTACAGCGAAACCATCGACCTCGGTGGCGCGTCTGGCGCTGCGATGATCTGGCGCGCGGCAGCAGCGATCGAACTGGGCCTCTGCGAAACCTGCATCTGCATCCTTCATACCACCGTTCCTTACCAGAACCCAACCATTCCGCCCGCCAGCCGCGCCAACGACTGGGGCGGCGGCATCTGGGGCTCGCCTCAGGCCGAGTTCGAGATGCCGTTCGGCGCTGTCCAGGGCACCTACGGTTACGCAATGATCGCGAACCGCTACCGCCACGAATTCGGCGTGACCCCGGAGCAACTCGCGAAGATCGCCGTCGACCAGCGCACCAACGCCCTCGCTCACCCCAAGGCCGTCTTCCGCAACACCCCAATCACCATCGAGGACGTCGTGGATTCTCCGATGATCTGTGACCCGCTCAAGCTGCTCGAAATCGTCATGCCCTGCTTCGGTGGCGCGGCGGTGGTGGTGACGTCGAAGGAGCGCGCTGCTCGCACCCCTCACCGCCCGGCCTTTGTCATCGGGGCGGGCGAATACATGACGCATCGCTCCGTCACTTACGAACCCGACTTCACGCACTCGCCCGTCAAGCCCGCCGCCGACCGCGCGTTCGAGATGGCGGGGGTCCAACGCTCGGAGATCGACCTCGCTTCTATCTACGACTGCTACACAATCACCGTGCTCCTCTCGATCGAGGATGCGGGCTTTTGCGCCAAGGGAGAGGGCGGACGCTGGGTCGAAGGGCATGACATGACCTTCCGCGGCGACTGGCCCATGAACACGCATGGCGGACAGCTCAGCTTCGGTCAGTCCGGCTTCGCGGGCGGGATGTCCCATGTCACCGAAGCCTACCTCCAGGTCGCCCGCCGCGCGGAGGACCGCCAGCTGCCGAAGTGCGACCTCGCCTACGTAAATGGAAACGGCGGCATCATGAGCGAGCAGGTCTCGCTGATCCTTCGGGGGGACTGAGAGATGACCAGCTACCGGCCCAATCCGAATCCGATCCCCGTGCCGACTCCCGCCTCCGCGCCCTTCTGGCAGGCGACCAGGGAGCATCGGCTGCTCCTGCAACGCTGCAACGAGGGTCACGTCTTCTACTACGCCCGCACCCATTGCCCCGAATGCCTCTCCAACGAGTGGGAGTGGTTCGAAGCGAGCGGGAAGGGTCGCCTCTACAGCTACACGGTGGCTCGCCGCCCCCAGTCGCCGGACTTCGCCGAGGACGTCCCCTACATCATCGCCGCTATCAGCCTCGCCGAGGGCCCACGCATGACCAGCCTCCTGGTCGATGCGGACCCGGACAACGTCGTCATGGATGGTCCCGTGGAGGTTACCTGGCAGGATGTCTCCGATGAGATCTCCATGCCCTACTTCCGGCCGGTCTAGCCGCCCCGGCCAGGCGCTCGGAGCCCTTCACTCCGCGAGGCTACCCCCATCGACCGACAACACGGTGCCGGTCACGAACGACGACAGGTCGCTCGCCAGGTAGAGAGCAGCGTTCGCGATGTCCTCCGGCGTCCCCGCTCGCCCGATTGGCACTCGCGCCGGCTTGGGCAGCCTTGCGTCGCGCTCCTGGCTCCGAAGCCGTGCGGTCATGTTCGTGCGGATGAACCCTGGCGCGATGCAGTTCACACGCACGCCCGCGGGCGCGTACTCGAGCGCCGCGACCTTGGTGAGCTGGATCACTCCCCCCTTCGAAGCCGTGTAAGCCGCCATCCCCGCCACTCCCACCAGCCCCGCCAGCGACGCGGTGTTCACCACCACACCCTTTGTCTTGACCAGCTCCGGCAATCCGTACTTCATCCCAAGGAACACGCCCTTCAGGTTCACGTCGATGACCCGGTCCCACTCGTCGTCCGGATAGTCCTCCGTGAGTACGCCTGCCGTCCCCTCGATCCCGGCGTTGTTGAACAGCACGTCGATTCGCCCATGCGCCGCCAGCGCAGCCTGGATCAGCGCGGAAACCTCGACCGCCCGGGAAACGTCGGTCCGCACGAACATCGCGGTGCGCCCTGCTTCGGCGAGTTCTGCCGCGGTCTCGCGGCCCCCGGCTTCGTTAACGTCGGCAAGTACCAGCATGGCCCCTTCTTCCGCGAAGAGCCGCGCTGAAGCCCTCCCCATCCCCGAGCCGCCACCGGTGATCACCGCTACCTTGTCGTGGAGCAAGCCGGCCATTGAGAAGTCCCCTTTCAGCCGCCCTCGATGTCGCTCGCGCGTACCAGGTGTGGGACAGTCACGTCCTCGTAGAACACCTCGTCAGCGTGTAGCCGCTCGATAGCGGCCTCGTCCAACCCTGCCAGCTCCGCCAGCACGGCCCTGTTGTGCTCGCCGATGAACGGCGCCCGTCCTACATCGATGGGCGTCTTCGAGAAACGTGGTGCCGTGGCCATCGAGGGCACGACCGTTCCGCCCGGGTACTCGATGTCCCTCACCAGCGCCCGGCCCTCCACCTGGGGGTGGGTCTGGGCTTCATTCGGGCTGAGCACTGGCCCTGCCGCGATTCGCGCTTCCCGCAACGCCTCGAACGCCTCCTCCGCGGTCGCGAAGCCCTTCAGGAACCCCTCGACGATCTCCTGCACCTCCGCCCTGTTCCGAAGCCGATCCTGGTTCGTCGCGTACCGCGGGTCGGCGATGAGCTCCGGCCGGCCCATGAGGTTGCACAGCCGGTCCCACGCACTCAGCATCGCGAAAAACCTCCCCTCCGGCCCCTCGAACACTCCCCACGGCGCCGCGAGGAAGTTCCCCTTCTCGTCGCGTTCGACCGTCCACTTGCCCCGCGTCGCCGCCACAACCGGGTGGGCGTTGCAGTCCACCGACATCACCGTGTCCATCAGCGAAACATCGATGTACTGCCCCTCGCCTGTCTGCTGACGATAGAACAGTGCCGAGACGATGGCCATGGCTGCGGTGGTCGCGGTGATGCTGTCTGCGATGCCGTTGCCCGCCTCCACCGGGTAGCCATCCGGCTTCCCCGAGAGCCACGCCATGCCGGCCATGGCCTGACCCACCGCGTCGTTCGAGACGTGGTTCGCAAGGGGTCCTTCCTGCCCGAACCCCGAGACCGAGCACATCACAAGGTCGGGCCTTAGTTTCGCGAGCTCGTCGTAGCCGAGCCCCAGCCCGGGCATCACGTGAGGTGTGAAGTTCTCCACCACCACGTCGACTTTCGGCACCATCCGCTTGATCGCGTCGATGGCCTCCGGCCGCTTCAAGTCGGCGCAGATAGCCTCCTTGCCCGCGTTCGAGTGGATGAACATCGGGCTGATGGTCGGGAGCAGGTACTTCGCCGCGATTGGGTCATCGAACGTCATCATGCGCGTCATGTCACCCATCTGCGGCGGCTCGATCTTGACTACCCGCGCGCCCATATCGCATAGCAGCCGCGTGCAGAAGGCGCCCGCGACCGCGCGGGTGAAGTCCAGCACGACCACGCCGCTCAGGGGACCAGCCATCAGTCCACCACCCCGCGGGCCCGGAGCTCCCGGATCTCCGCCGCGCCGTAGCCAACCTCTGAGAGCACAGCGCCCGTGTGCTCCCCGGGCGCTCCAGCCCAGGTCCGTGCGTCGCCGGAGACCACGGGGAGCTTCAACATGGTCCCCAGGGCCCTTACGGTCCCGTGGAGTGGGTGGTCGTACTCCCGGACCAGGCCCCGGGCCACCAGTTGGGGGTCGTTCACTGCTTCGGCCGGGCTCAACACCGGCGCCATGCACGCGTCGAACGTCGTCGACCGCTCGACCCACTCCTCCCGCGACCTCTCCCGGAACGCGGTTGCGACCTGAGCCTTCAGCGCGACCCGGCCTTCGGCGTCCCACTGCCGGCCCGTCATCTCCGGCCGCTCGATGCACTCGCAGAAGCTCTCGTAGAACCACGGCTCGATGGCTGCCACCGAGATGTACTTCCCATCTGCGCATTCGTACACGCCGTACCAGTGCCAGAGTCCAGACGTGAACGTCTCGCCGCGCCGCGGCTCCACGCCCGAACTCAGGTACATGCCGAGCGGCAGGCTGTTGATCTCCACCACCGCGTCCGCCATCGCCACGTCGCAATACGAACCCTCGCCCGTCATCTGGCGCCGGAGCAACCCGGCGAGGATGTGGATGGTGGCCGACATCCCACCCGCCGCGAAGTCCGCCAGCACCGCCGCGGGGATCGCAGGGGGTGCTCCCTCGCTCCCGTTGCCGTCGATGAACCCGGCCACGGCAAGGTAATTCAGGTCGTGGCCGGAGCGCTGGCTGTACGGACCGGTCTGGCCGTACCCGGTCAGCGACGCGTAAACGATGTCCGGGTTCAGCTCCTTCACCCGCCCGTACCCGACACCGAGCCGGTCCGCGGTCCCGGGCCGGAACCCCTCCTGCATTGCGTCGGCCGTCGCCACCAGCCTGTCGAAGATCTCCAGTCCCTTGGGGTCCTTCAGGTTGATCCCGACCTGGCGGGCGTTCCGGCTCCCCACTGCCACGGATTTCATCCCGGGGGTCGGCTCGTGCAGGGGCATCTGGATGGTGGGCATGTGCCCGGCGCGGCCGCCTTTGCTTGCGGCGACGCCGGTGATTCGCACCACATCAAACCCCAGGTCGCCGAGGACCTGTGCCGAGAACTGCCCCGGCCCCTGCGGGGCGAGGTCGAGCAGCCGGAACTTCAGGTACTCAGCCACGCACTTCAGCCTTCCAGTTCGAAGTGGTAGATCGTCTGCTCGGCCACGTCGTCCCAGCCGATGCGGACGCGGTCACCAAGCTCAACCGCCGTCCCCACCGGCGCCTCCAGTCGCCCGACCATGCGCGGACCGTCGTCGGTTTGCACCAGCAGCACGGTATAGGGCGTCGGGAGGTCAGGGTGAGCCTGGTAGTGCGCCACCGTGAAGCTGTAGACGCTCCCCTTCCCGCTGGCTGGTGCCCACTCGAAATCGAACGAAAGGCACCGGTCGCAGTTCGGCATCACCGGGAACCTGGTATGCCCGCAACCGGAGCACTTCTGGAACACCAGTTCGTGCCGGTTCACTGCTTCCCAGAACGGGGCCGAGTCCCGGTCCGGCAGAGGGATGGGCCGCGGGAGGTCGGGCAGGCCCACTAGTACGCCTCCTTCGAAAGGATAAGGGCGCTCGTCGGTACTGCAGTCCCGCTGGTCACGAGGGCGGTCTTCGGCATCCGGGCCAGCTGGTTGTTGGCCGTCCCCCGGATCTGCCGGACGCCCTCGATGATGTGGCTCATGCCGTGCAGGTAGCCATCGCCGAGATGCCCCCCGTGGGTGTTCAGGGGCATCTCCCCGTCGGGCTCCAGGGCGCCCTCACGAAAGAGGTCCGGCGCGTTGCCCCGCTCCGCGAAGCCGAACGACTCCAGCGACATCAGCACCATCGGCGTGAAGTGATCGTAGACTTGCGCCGTCTCGATGTCTTTGGGGGTCAACTCCGCCATCCGGTACACATCCTGGGCCGCGGCATCCGCCTCCTCCAGCCGTGAGAGGCTGGGCCGCTGGTAGCTCATCATCATCTCGGTCTGGCTGCCCGTGCCCTGCGCAACTCCCGCGATATAGACCGGGTCGCCCTTGAGCTTCTTCGCCCGCTCCGCCGAGGTCACGATGAACGCCACGGCCCCGTCGGTATCCAACGTGCAGTCGAGCAGCCGCAACGGCTCCGCGATCCAGCGGGAGTCCTGGTGGTCCTGGAGGCTGATCGGCTTGTTGTACATCATCGCGTGAGGGTTGCTCGCCGCTCGCGCGCGGCACAACACCGAGACGTAGCCAAGGACCTCGGTCGAGTGGCCGTACTCGTGCAGGTAGCGCCGCCCAAACATCGCCACCCACTGCGCCGGGGTAATGAGCCCCTGAGGCAGGTTGTACTGCGCCCAGTGCCCGACTCGCCCGCCCCACTGCGCCAGCCCGTACCGCCGCTCCGAGCGCTCATTCAGGGAGCGGAAGCAGAGCACGGTCTCAGCCATCCCCGCGTGCACCACCGCTGCCGCCGCGGCCACGGTCCCGCACCCCGCTCCGCCCCCATGGGAGATGTCGTAGAACGCCCGCAGGTTGGGCAGCCCCAGCGCCCGCAGCAGGTCGATCTCCCAGACGAAGTCCGAGCTGAACCGCATGATGGCATCGATCTCGCGCGGCTTGATGCCGGCGTCCTCGCACGCCTGGAGCGACGCCTCCACAGCCATCTTCAATGTCGACCTGCCAGAATTCTTCGAGTACTCGGTCTCACCGACCCCGACGATCGCCGTCTTGTTCCGGAGGCTCACCCGGCCACCTCCAGTGACTCCACAACTCGCCTGGACATTTCGGACGCGGTCCCGTCGCGCACGATGTTGGCGGCCAGGATCTGCGTGAACAGGTGGAGCGGGTATTCCACCCCGACTCCGATGCCCCCGTGCAGCATGTGTGCGTTCTCGAACAGCAGGCTCGCTGCCTTGTCCGCCCAGAGCTTGGTCCGCCAGAGCCCGGAAGCGTCGCCGGTCTCCTGGTACTCCCACAGCGCCCGGTATGCGGCCCACCGGGTGGCGTCGGTGTACATCAGCATCTCCGCCGCCCGGTGGCGAGCGGACTGGAACTTCGCCACCGGCTGCCCGAACTGGACCCGGTTCGAGATGTAGTCCGCGGTCATCCGCACCGTCCGTTGCATCGCGCCGCACAGCTCGATGAGCCCGAACCCGGTCATAAGGGTGTCGGCGTGCTCCGCAAGCGCGGCCGCCTCGCCCCCGGTAGCGAGGATCCTCATGCCTGACCCGTCCGCCCCCGCGAACGAGACGTGGGAAACCGTCGAAGAGTCCATCTGCCGGGCCTGGTGGAGTTCCGCGCCGGCAAGCGGGATGCACGCATAGCTCTCCCGTCCGTCGACGGCACATGGGCCCAGGACGTACTCGGAAGAGGCCGCGAACGGCACCGCAGGCAGCTGCCCGTGGAGTGCACCACCCTCCATTCGCAGGAATTCGATGCCCGGCACAGCGCGCTCGCGGCGCCGCGTTGCCTGCGAGACGGTGTAGCGTGCGGTTCCCCTCGCGAGTCGTTCAACGGACTCGCCCTGGCCGGTCCGGGCAAGCATGTGGGCCGCGACGTTGCTCACGATGACGTTCGTCGGCACCGCCGCATGCCCCAGTTCCTCCACAACAACGGCCGCCTCCACCAGCGTCAGGCCACCGCCGCCGTCGGTCTCCGGTGCCACGAGCGCCAGCCAGCCAAGGTTCGCCAGCTGAGCGAGATCGTCCCCTGCCAGGCCGGCGGGGCCGGACTGCTCCAGCGCGTAGAGCCGCTCCCAGGGGTAGTTGTCGGCCAGGTAGTTCCTCGCCGTCCCACGGACAAGCTTCTGGATGTCGGAATCTCCGTACAACATCGTGTTACCTCGCCAGACCGAGGCCGTGGGTCGCGATGAGGTCCCGCTGGACGTCGTTCGCGCCTCCGCCGAAGAGGTTGATGACGGCTTCGCGCCGCTGCCGTTCGTACACGTCGTTCACCAGGTCCGTGAGTGCGTTCGGCGCCCCCTTGCGGAATAACCCCGCCACGCCAAGCGTCTGAAGCGCGTGTCCCAGGTGCCTCAGCCGGAACTCATTCGAGAGCACCTTGATCATCGATGCTTCCGCCAACGGCACTTCGCCGTTCGCGACCATACAAGCGATACGGTGGTCCATCACCTGCAGCACGTAGAGGTCGGCCGCCATCTCGGCCAGCTTGACCCGGGACCACTCGTCCTCCGGGCCGCCATGCTCCTTAAGGAATGCAACGATGGAATCGACCGTGCGATGGATCTGGGGCACCGGGCTGATCGCCACCCGCTCGTAGTCCAGCTGGGTCGCGATGTAGTACCAGCCGCGGTTCTCCTCTCCAACCAGAGCTGAAGCCGGCACGCGCACGTCGTCGTAGAACGTCAGGTTCGTGCGCCCGTCGCCAACCGTCGGGAACGGCTTCACATCAATACCCGGCGAGTCCATCGGCACGATGAGGATCGAGATCCCGCGGTGCTTCGGGGCCTCGGGGTCGGTGCGCACGGCCAGCCAGATGTAGTCCGCGTAGTGCGCGCCCGTGGTGAACACCTTCTGGCCGTTGATCACGTACTCGTCCCCATCGCGCACGGCACGGGTCTTGAGTGAGGCCAGGTCCGTCCCCGCCTCGGGCTCGGTGTAGCCGATGCAGAACTCGATCTCGGCCTTCAGGATGCCAGGCAGGAACTTCTGCTTCTGCTCCTCCGAACCGATGCGCGTCAGTGCCGGGCCCACCGTGTTGAGCGTGACGATCGGCACCGGCAGATGGCGATACGCCATTTCGTAGTTCCAGGCGTGCAGGTAGAGCGGCGACTTTCCTCCCCCTCCGTACTCCACCGGCCAGCCAAGGCCGAGGTAGCCGTCGCGGCCCATCTCCTGCCAGAAGTGGCGCACCGCGGGCCCCCCGGTCGACTCTCCGCCCGAGCCCTCCACTTCAGCGCGAAGCTCCGGGGTCATCTTCGAATCCAGGTAATCCCGAAACTCCTGCCGCCATGCGACAAGGTCCGGGGGTTCGAGAAAGTCCATCGTCTTCCTTCCCGCGGTCTTAGCCCGCGAACATCACCGGCACGGTGCCGATAACCTTGTCCCTCTCCAGCTGCGCTATCTCGGCATCGCTCAGGCCCGCTACCTCCGAGAGTACCTCACGGTTGTGCTGCCCGAGCGTGGGCGGCACGCTGCGGATCGAGAGATCCAGGTCGCTGAATCGCCACGGCCACATCTTCTGGTTGTAGGTGCCCGAAGCCTCCCGGGTGACTTCCTGGAAGAAGCCCAGGTGCCGGAAGCCCGGTTCCTCGGGAGCCGAGTACCCGCGTACGACCCGCGCCGCCGCTACCCCTGCCCCTTGCAGTGCCCGTTCCAGCTCAGCGGGCTCGCGTCCGCTGCTGAGCGCATTGATTTCCGCGTCGAGTTCAGCTTCGTGAGCCTTCCGATCGTCCAGCGTCCTGAACCGGGAGTCCGCGGCAAGCCCCGGCTTGCCCAGCACATCCGCCAGCGCCGCGAACTCGGCGTCCGAAGCGACTGCAATCGTCAGCCAGTTCTCATCGCCCGCGGTCCGGTAAGCGTTGTGTGGTGCCATCGCCGGGTGGCGGTTTGCATCTCGCGATGGCACCGGCGCCCCCATCTGCACGGCGATGTGCTCGGGCGCCCATACCGCGTCCAACGTCTCGCACTGAGGCACCTCACACGCCGTCCCGGAGCCCGTCTGCTCGCGCACCTGCAGCGCGAACTCAAGGCACAGCACGGCGTGCAGTCCCACGACCGGGTCACAGAACCCACCCATAATCGACGGCGACCCATCCGGATAGCCCGTGATCGAAGCGCAGACCGCGAGCTGCTCGAACGCCACCCCGTAGCCAATGTAGTCCTCCCACGGCCCACCCATGCCATAGCCCGGGCAGGTGATGATGATGAGCCGTGGGTTGAGCTCGTGGAACCGCTCGTTCGTCAGACCCAGGTTCGGCAGGACCCGGTTGGAGAAGTTGCTGATGACCACATCAGCCTGGGCCACGAGCTTCTCGAAGACCGCCATGCCCTCCGGGTTGTTGAGGTCGAGGGTGATGTTGCGCTTGTTCGCGTTGCAGTCGTGCCAGAGCGGTCCCTTCTCGTAGAAGCGCTCGGCCGTGCCGGGAGCCCATGTGAAGCGGTATGGGTCCGGCCGCTGGATCGACTCGACCTTGATCACATCGGCCCCCAGCGCACCCATGAGCATCGCCGCCGAAGGACCTGACCAGAACCAGGTCAGGTCCAGAACGCGTAGCCCCTCAAAGGGCTCCCCGGGTGTGCTGGCGCCCGCGCGCTCTGCTTCCCGTGGCATCCAATCCGGCGTTCCGCCTTCGATCCGCTCCCCGCGCAGGGTCGGCTCCAGCCCTTCCACTGAGTAGGTGACTCGGGGTGTCCGCACGGACTTACCGTCGACCTGGATGTCCTTCCAGAACCCCCGGGCTCTCAGGTGCGGGTCCTCCAACCGCTCCTCCACGGTTTGCACGGGTGCTGAGGGCAGCCGCCACTCCTGCGCTGTCTCGAAGATCTCCGTCCGCGTGTGCTCCGCCAGCCACGGCCGGATTCGTTGGTAGAGTTCCGGCCCATGCTCCACCCGGTAGTTCGGGTCGCGGGCGCCCGGTTCGTCCAGCACGTCCCCGATTCCCATCCAGTGGCACATCATCTCCCAGTGCGTCTCTGTCAATGGCGCGCACCCCACCCAGCCGTCCTGACACTCCATCGTCCCCATGGGGAAGAAATTGCCCCGCCGCGCCAACTCCACTCCCGTCAGCTCCTTCACAATCCATGGAGCCACCGTCATCGAGGCGACCACCGCCTGTTCCGAAAGGTCAACGAACTGCGGCCTTCCTCCTCCCCGGAGATGCCGCAGCGCCAGCGCCGCTCCGACCGCCGCGTACAGCCCCGAGATCCGCCAGATGAGGTCTCCCCCCGGCCGGAGTGGCTCCCGGCCCGGCGCTCCGAGGTGCCACATCCACCCGCCCATGGCCACCGTCCCCATGTCGGTCACGCGGTACTCGCCGTACGGACCGTCCGTAGCGAACGCCGAGATGAGCACGCAGGTCGTCCGGCCCTCAGCCCAGTCCCGCACATCCGCCGGGGCGATGCCCAGCACCTCCTCCACGAGGTCCTTCTCCAGGATGAGCACGTCCGCAGACTCGCAGAGTTCCCGTGCTTTGGCCTGGGGCAGCCCCGTCACGACCCGCTTCCCGCGCGAAAGCCACTCCCACCGCCCGCTTTTCCTCTCGCCGTTCGATTCGAACCACGGCGTAGCTGCGCGCAGAGGAGTCCCGCTCCCGGGCTCCAGCACCACTACCTCGGCGCCCCAGTCGGCCAGGTACTTCGAGCCCAGGGCCGCCGCCCCCGTCCCGGAAACCTCAACCACCCTCAGCCCCGTGAACAGGCTCATCGTGCCTGTACCCCTTCGGCTGGCGGGAGCTGGATCGTGAAGCTGCACTTCGTCGTTACCCCGTCTTCGGTGGCGAGCTGAAGGTCCCCGTCGACGTACTCGGTGCCGCCCTCGTCCCGTACCGCCGTCACGGCGCCCGTTGCCTCAAGTGTCCTGCCGACGTAGTTCGAACCCACCATGGCAACCTCCAGGCGTCGCAGGAACGCGTCCGGCCCGAACCACTCGTTCACAACCCTCCCCGCGAACGCCTGCAAGAACATGGTGTTGAAGAAGATCCCCTCCGCGCCGTTCGCCCTGGCGAAGGCGTCGTCGTGATGGAAGGGGTAGTAGTCCCGTGTCCCTGCCACGGCCTGGATTGCTCGCCGGAGCGTCAGTGGTAACCGAATAGGGGCAAGGGTGGTTCCCGTCTGCCAGCTACTCATCCCCTGGCCTCCGCGTGGGGGCCATAGACAAACAGCCGGAACTGGTGCGTCCCGACCGTCTCGCCGTCCGCTGTCGTGAAGTTCGTGAGCATGGTGACGAAGTGCCCCGTCCCGAGTCTCGTCGTCTTCTCTTCGCTGATCGCCGCTACCTGGTGCGAGGTGAACAGCCGCTCCCCGTAGCGCAGCGGCCGCAGGTACTCTTGCGTCGCGTTGACCGCGATCGTGGCGTCGCAGCCCGGGAGGTCCAGTTCGTCCAGCGGATTCGGCTCACTCGACTCCGGCCATACAGGACGCATCGACCACGTCAGGAGCATGGTTGGCGGGGCGATCGACCCCTGGAGCCACGTGTCGCTCGCGAACTCGTCGTCGGAGTAGACCGGGTTCGCATCCTCCACCATCTCGCACCAGTGCGAAGCCATCGCCCGGTTGACGGGATGGGGCGTCTCTCGCGGCGGCGATGCTCTCCCGATCAGCGCTCGATGAGCTTCGGTCAGCTGGGGCACGGTCTTCCTTCCGCCAAACGGTTGGTAGGTAGTCTCGCGAATCTACCGGTGGCCATACCCCGTGTCAACGAGCCGTCAGCGCCTCCGCGGTCTCGTCGCAGGCGGCCAGTTGGGCCTCCATCCGGGCCACGATGGCGTCCCTCATCTCGGGATGCGTAATGACATAAGGTCGGTTTTGGCGAACTCCCTCCAGCGCCAGGCGAGCCACGTCGTCGGGGTCCATCCGGCGCACCATCTCGCGCCCCGGTGTGGGCGCACCCGAGACCGCCGGGCGCAGGTGCCCCGTCGTCTCCGTGTAGTCCGCGGCGTCAAGGATCCCGGTCGCCACGCTTCCGGGGCAGAGGATGGTCACGCCGATACCGTGGTCAGCCAGCTCCGCCCGAAGGCTTTCACTCAGGCCCACCACGGCGAACTTCGAGGTGGCGTACGCCCCTGTCGGCAAAGGCCCCCCGGCGAGTAACCCGGCGCCGGAAGCGGTGTTCACGATGTGCGCCTCGCCGCCCTGCTGCAGCATCCTTGGCACGAACACAGAGACGCCATTGATGACGCCCTGGAGGTTGACCCCAAGAAGCCGGTTCCAGGTGGTATCCGGTGTCTCCCACACCGGCGCGAAGGCCACTACCCCCGCGTTGTTGCACACCACATCCACCCGTCCCGACCTCGCCCAGGTCTTGGCGGCCAGCTGCTCCACCGACTCCCTCGACGTCACGTCGGTCCGCACGAATGTCGCCTCCCCGCCGCCGGTCCTGATCGCGTTGACGCGAGCGGACGACCCCGGTATCGTCT
>CAYPAZ010000002.1:15744-28188 GCA_964408835.1 uncultured Anaerolineaceae bacterium | reverse complement strand
CGTCATGTTGTAGATCTTCGACCACGAATTGAACTCGACGGCGATGTCGCGCGCACCGGGAGCCTGGAAGATGCTCACCGGCTTGTAGCCGTCGTAGTTGACGTCGCAGTAGGGGTTATCGTGGCAAACCACCACGTCGTTCCGCTTCGCCCACGCCACGGCGCGCTCGAAGAACCCGATGTCGGCAACCGCACCGGTCGGGTTGTTGGGGTAGTTGAGCCAGATGAGCTTCGCCTTCCTGGCCACGTCCGCCGGGATGGACTCGAAGTCGGGGAGCCAACCCGCTTCGCGGCTCAGGGGCAGCCGGTAGCTCTCTCCCCCTGCGAACATCGTGCCTATCTCGTACACCGGGTAGCCCGGGTCCGGGAGAATCGCCAGGTCTCCCGGGTCGATGAGGCAGAGCGCCATATGGGCGATGCCCTCCTTCGAGCCGATCAGCGGCAGCGTCTCCTTCATGGGCTCGAACCGGACTTCGAAGCGACGTTCGTACCAGTCGGCGATCGCCTTGCCGAGCTCCGGCAGCCCCTCAGACTCGGGGTAGCGATGGTTGGAGGGGTCGTCCGCCGCGCGATGGAGCGACTCGAGGATGTGCGGCGGGGTCGGCAGGTCAGGGTCACCGATGGCGAAGGTCACCACGTCCTCGCCCTCGGCACGCTTCTGGGCGATCTTCTTCGAGATTTCGGCGAACAGGTAGGGCGGCAGGGATTCGACCCGCCTGGCGAGGTTCACGCGCGGCTCCGGGGATGAGGTTGGTGGCGGGATCTTATCACCGGGAGGCCCCTCCGCCACAACTAGGTCGCGAGGACCTGCAGCATCTCCGCCCGGGACGTGAGTTTGAGCCGGGGCCGGCCGCGGGCCGCGCCAGCCTCGACCTCGGCCGCGTCGATGCGCTCCCAGTCGTCGAAACTGACCGGGCGGCAGGAACGTTCGGCCAGGGCTCCGAGCGTGGCTTCCGGCGCCGGGTTCGCGGGCGCCAGGGTCGCTCCCGCGGCAGCATCCTCCAGCATTGCGGCGACCGTCTCCACGGAGCACGGCCGGTTTGTACCAATGACGCCGGAGGGCCCTCGCTTGATCCAGCCCGCGGTGTAAAAGCCGGTCATGGCTCCTCCGCCAGGTGACTCGAGCACGCGGCCCTCTTTGTTCAGAATGACGCCCCACCGATCATCGAACGGCAGCCCTGGAATGGCCACCCCGCGATACCCGACCGACCGGAACACCAGCCCGGCGGAGATCAGTTCGGTTCGACCCGTCGGCTCGGGCGCGATGGTGCCCGTCTCCGACCTCACTAGCCGGTTCCGGACGATTCGAACCCCGCCCACCTCCCCGCGGCCGTCGTCCAGCAGTTCCTGAGGAGATACGAGGAAGCGGAGCCAGAGCCTGCGCCGCTTCCCGGTCGGTGCCCGGCTGGCGTAGTCCTGGATGAGTTCGACTTTGCGTAACACCGTTCGATCGGCTGTGGCTACGACCTCCTCCCGGCTTATGTCTTCGAGTTCGGCTTCCTCCGGCCGGACCAGGACATCCGCCTCTGCCAGGTCGCCGAGTTCTTTGAGTTCGGGGTTGGTGAACGCCGCCTGTGCCGGGCCCCTCCGGCCGAGCACGTGTATCTCCTCGACCCGGCTGGCGCACAGGGCGTCAATAGCATGGTCCGCCATGTCGGTCGCCAGGAGCTCGTCCCGCGTGAGGCAGAGGATGCGGGCGACGTCCAACGCCACGTTCCCAACCCCCACCACGGCGACCGTCCGATGCGAGAGGTCGAACTCGCAATCGCGATAGTCGGGATGACCGTTGTACCAGGCGACGAACTCGGTCGCCGCATGGCTACGGCCCAGGTCTTCGCCCGGGACATTCATGCGGCGATCGGTCTGAGCCCCGGTCGCGAACACGACCTGGTGGTACAGCTTACGCAGCACCTCGATTGAGATGTCCCGGCCCACCTCGACGTTGCCGAAGAACCGGAACCCCGGCTGTCTGGCCGTCCGGGCGAAGGTGCGGGTGACGGTCTTGATTCTCTGATGGTCTGGCGCCACGCCATAACGAACGAGGCCGAACGGAGTGGGGAGCCGTTCGAACATATCGACCGTCACGGAGATGTCCGTTTGCTTCAGGAGTCCCTCGGCCGCGTAGAACGCGGCGGGGCCAGCCCCGACGATGGCCACTCGGAGCGGCGAGGCCGGGCGGCGATCCGTCACAATCCCGGGGCCTCGCTCATAATCTGGGCCTCCAGAGTCTCTACCGTGCCGCGGGCTTCGTTCAGCTGCGCCTTCACCAGGTCCCCAAGCGTCACCATCCCCACCAGGCGACCTTCAGCAACGATGGGAAGGTGGCGGAAGCGGTTCGTGGTCATCGTGCGCTGGACGGACTCCACGTCGTCCGCGGGCGTGCCAGTGACGATGTCCGCTGTCATCAGGTCGCCCACCAACGACGTGTCGAGCGGCACGCCCCGGGCTTTGGCGCGGATCACATCGCGCTCGGAGAGGATGCCGATGGGCTTGCCGGTCTCATCCACGACGATGAGAGCCCCGATGTTATGTTCGGCCAATTCGGACAGCGCGGAGGGAAGCGGGGTGTCGGGAGAGGTGGTGTAAACCTGGCTGCCTTTGCTCGCCAGTACATGCTCCATCTTCATGCGTCACCTTCCTGGCTCGCCCGGATCAGGCTTCGAACCACTCCGCGTCGAACACGCGCGCCACTGGCCCGGTCATGAACACAGAGCCAACACCATCCCACTCGAGCACGAGCTCTCCACCCGGTAGCGAATCCGTGATGCGGTCGCCGGTGAAGCCGCGCAACCGGGACGCCGCCGCCACGGCTGCCGCGCTTGTCCCGGACGCGAGCGTAACCCCTGAGCCTCGCTCCCAGACGCGGTGCTTTACACGCTCGCGGTCGAGGACCTGCACAACCTGGAAGTTCACCCGCCGAGGGAACATTGGGTGGTGCTCGACTTGCGGCCCAATGCGCTCCAACGGGAAGTCTGCCGGGTCGGACTCGAGGAAGTGGATGGCGTGGGGGTTGCCAACGCCCACAAGGGTAAGGCGAAGGTCGACCCCGTCCACTCTCAGCGGGAGGTCAAAGACCGGGCCGGGGCTCTCGACACTCGCAGGAAGGGCCGCCGGATCGAAGTTCGGGACGCCCATGTCGACCCGTGCGGATGTGACGACGCCATCTTCGCGGAACAGCTGGAGAGTCTTCATCCCGGCGAGCGTGTCGATGGTAACAACTTCTGCGTCCTGGGAGACCATGCCTTCCTCGACGGCGAAACGGGCCAGGCAGCGGATGCCATTCCCGCACATCTCGGCTTCGGAGCCGTCGGCGTTGAACATGCGCATCCGCAGGTCGGCGGTGTCCGATTGGAGCGCGAGGATCAGACCATCTGCGCCAACGCCAAAGTGGCGGTCGCTCACGCGCCGGGAGAACTCGCTCCAATCACGCTCTTCGCCGGGCGCCGGCCGGTAGTAGATGTAGTCGTTCCCCGCACCGTGCATCTTCGTAACCCGCATGGGGCCAGTGTACCAGCCCGGCAGGTCAGACTTCGGCGCGCCACTGAAGCACCCAGGGGTTGGGCTCCACCACCACTTGACGGAACCCTGCTGCCTTCAACCGGCTCTCGAGCGTCGCCGGGTCAAGCGGCACGCAGATGTCATCGACATGGAGCTTGCGGAAGTCCTCACTGTCGTAGCTATCCACGCCCACGAACAACCCCCCGGCGCGCAACACACGCCGCACCTCGGCAAACAGCCGATCCTGCAGCTCCACGGTCGGGACGTGGTGCATCATCGTGAACGACACCGCGCCCGAGAAGCGACGGTCCTCGAACGGCATGTCCGTGGCATCGGCTTCGATCACGGCCACGTTCGTCCCCGTCATCCGCGCCTGCAGTTCCGTGGCCAGCATGGAATCGATCTCCACGGCGGTCAGCCGCCCGACCATCTCCATGAGGATCTCCGTCGTCCTGCCGGGCCCGGGCCCAACCTCGAGGACATCGTCCCCAAGCGCGACGCCGCTCAGCGCGCCGGGAATGACGTACTTCCTCAGGCCCTCGGCCCACTCGTCGCTGCTGCAGAACGCCAGATGCGCTTCGTTCATCGGACCCCTCCCTTGGCGTGGCAACCTACCAGACCCCGCCGGGTGCCTGGGCTGCCGCCGACCAGGTCTCTGAGCGAGAGCATGAACTAGGCCCCCGCCCGACGGCGGACGACGTTTGTGCAGGCTCCCGTGAAGATGTTCGCCTGCATGTCGATGCTCTCGGCATCGCGGACCCAGGTGATCCGCGGGTCGTCGTGCCGGAACCATTGTGCCTGCCGGCGGGCAAGGCGCCGCGTCGCTCGCTTTGTCTCCTCGATGGCGTCCGCGAGGGATCGCTCGCCCGCAAGGTGAGCTGCCACTTCACGGTACCCAATCGAAGAAAGCGCCGGCGCCGCTCGCGGCACACCTGACTCCAGCAAGGCGCGCACTTCGTCGACCAGTCCCTCGCCGAACATCCACTCCACGCGGGCCTCGATCCGGCGATCCAACTCATCGCGCGGCACATCGATGCCGAAGACCAGGTACTCGAAGTCTGGCGCGCCTTTGGTCTGCCAGGCGGTGATCGGCTGGCCCGTGTGCTCGTACACCTCCAGCGCCCGGATCACACGCCTGACGTTGCGGGCATCGATTCGCTCTGCAGCCACGGGGTCAACGCCCGCAAGCCGGTCGTGAAGCGCGGCATGCCCCTTCCGCAAGACCTCGGATTCGAGCCGTGCCCTTAACTCAAGGTCTGGCGCGACCTCGGGGACGTTCCAATTCTCCAGCAGGCCCCACACGTACTGGCCGGTCCCGCCCACGAGCCAGGCGAACGAGTCGCGCGCCCAGATGTCATCGAGTGCGGCCCGGGCCCGCCGTTGGTACAACGCAAGGCTGTAGCCGTCCGTGGGCTGCACCACGTCATACAGGTGGTGGCGAATCGCCTGGCGCTCGGCGGCGCCCGGCTTGGCAGTGCCGATGTCCATCCCGCGGTAGATCTGCCGGCTGTCGGCGTTCACGATCTCTCCGCCCAGCCGGCTGGCGCACTCGATCGCGATCGCCGACTTCCCGGAACCAGTCGCTCCAACGATGGCGACCAGGCGGCGCATCATGGCCCGGCGGCCCTGGTGATGGCGGCGAACTGGTCAGCCTTCAGCGAGGCGCCGCCGACAAGTGCGCCATCGATGTTCGGTTGCGACAGCAGGCTCGATGCGTTTTCAGCTGTCACGCTCCCACCGTACTGGATTCGGATGTCCCCTGCGGCGGCGGGAGTGACCTCGCCAAGAACGTTGCGGATGAACGCGCAGGCTGCTTCGGCCACCTCCGGGGTGGCGGTCTCGCCCGTCCCAATGGCCCAGACGGGCTCGTAGGCTATCGTGATCCGCCCTGTGATCTCGACTCCTGCGAAGCCGCGAAGGATCTGCTGCTTCAGGACTGCTTCGGTCTCTCCCGCGCGGCGGTGTTCGAGCAACTCTCCCACGCAAACGATCGGGTCGAGGCTCGACTCCAGCACCGCCCGCAGCCGGCGATTGACGGTTTCATCGGTCTCCCCGAAAAGCTGCCTTCGTTCGCTGTGCCCGATGATCACGTAGCGGCAGTACTCCTCCAGCATTGCGACACTCACTTCGCCGGTGAACGCACCGCTCGGTTCCCAGAAAACATCCTGGGCGCCCAGACCGACGCGCGTACCGCGGAGGGCATCCCGCACCGTTGCGAGATGAGGATAGGGGACGCACACAGCAACATCGCAGCCAACCTCGACCGTCGATTCGGCAACCGCCACGGCCAGGTCGCGGGCCGCCGCCTCGCTGGTATTCATCTTCCAGTTCCCGGCGACGAAGGGGCGACGAGCCATTGGTCAGGCCCCGTACTTCTGCAGTCTGCCAGCGTGGGCCATAGCCAAGGGCATGACATCGACGGCCGGGAACGTCCCCAGCGTGCCCCGGGCGCACGAAAGCTCCTCGAACGCCTCCACATCGTCGGGCCTCACGTAGCGCGAATGAAGAATGAAAGGCACGGGGTGCCAGGAGTGGGCCGCCATCATCGACGGGGTGGAGTGGTCTCCTGCGATGAGCAGCACATCAGGCTCAAGGTCGGTCAGCCCGGGGAGCCAGTGGTCGAACTCCTGGAACGCGTGGCTCTTGGCTTCGAAATCGCCGTCCTCGCCGGCCGCGTCGGTCTTCTTGTAGTGGACGAAGAAGTAGTCGAAGTCGTCCCAACGGTCCTTCAGCACCCGAAGTTGCTCGGGCAATCCACCCGGGCATGCCAGCGGCTCCATCCCGGCGAGCTTGGCCAGTCCGCGGTACATCGGATAAACCGCGAGGGCCGCGGCGCGGAGCTTCCACGTGTCCTTGATCTGCGGGAGCGATGGGTACTTCGCGAATCCCCGGAGCATGAGCGAGTTCGCGCTGGCGGAGCCGGCGAGGACCTGGTTCGCTTGCGCGATGAACTGGTTGACCACCGCCGTCGTCGATTCGGCCTCGGGCCGCAGCGCTACGGCCTGCAGAGTCGGCACGCCGGTAACCTGTGGGTCCGTGCCGGAGACCGCATCATCGAGTCCCTCCCCACGGAGGACCAGGACGAACCGGTGTTCACGCACTGGCTCGAGCAGGACCTCCACGCCCGGAACACGGATCGACCGGAGCGCTTCGACGAGCTTCGCCGACTCCTCCGTCGGGATCCGGCCTGCGCGGCGGTCAGTGATGTTGCCCTGGGCGTCAACGGTGCAGAAGTTCCCCCGCGCGGCGACATCGTCGCGTCCGAGCGGGAAGTCAATCCCGACAGCTTCGAGGACGCCCCGGCCGATGTCGTAGACATACGGGTCATACCCGAAGAGCGCGAGGTGGCCCGGGCCACTCCCGGGCGTGATTCCGGGGCCGACCGGGACGGTGAGACCGACCTCGGAGCGGGAGGCGAGACGGTCCAGGTTGGGCGTGTCCGCCTGTTCAAGCTCGCTGCGCCTGGTTTCCGGCCGCCGGAGTCCTCCCAGGCCATCCAGTACGCAGAGGACGATTTTGGTGTTGGCCGGTTGGGAGAGGCGGCTGGCGAGTTCAAGGTCCACGAGCCGCCATTCTACGGACGGGAGGCTACTGCGGCGATTGAGCGCCGTCCTCAAACTGGGCCGCGAGCAGATAGGGGTCCCTCACGCTGACGGTCAGCGCCGATGACCGCAGACGCCAGAGCCCAGGGATGGCCCACACGCCGATCGGCTCGGCAAGGGAGAACCGCGTGCAGTCTCCCCAGGCTGTGAGAAGCGCGATCTCCCGGAAGTTGGTTCGCACGCCAAGGCCCCACCGCCAGCTGCGGTGGACGACGGTTGCCGAGGAGATCTGTTCGAAGGGGATTGTGGCGTCGAGGAACGGTGAGAGCCGGATACGAAGGGTGCGGCGGTAAGCGTCGAGGCCGACGAACGAGGCCGGCAGCCTCAGAGCGACCGAGAACAGGAACAGCCCGACGAGAGCCATAAGGAGCGCAGGGAAGGCCAGCCACCACCCTTCTCCGCGCCGCCAGGTCTCCAGCATAAGCACCGCACCGCCAATCAGCGGCACACATGACACCGCCACGAGAACCTGGAACGCCCGAATCCCCCGGAAGCTGAAGACCATCGGTCAGGCATCGAGCAGCGCCGAGACTCCGGGAAGCTCGCGCCCCTCGAGCATCTCCAGCGAGGCGCCCCCGCCGGTCGATACGTGCGTGAACTGTTTCCGGAGCCCCGCCATCGCGACAACGGCCGCGGTCTCGCCGCCGCCCACCACAGTCGTCGCGTTCAGCGATGCCAGCACGCGGGCCATGCCCACTGAGCCGCCCCTGAACTTCTCCATTTCGAACACACCCATCGGCCCGTTCCAAACCACCGCTTTCACGGGCCGGAGTGCCTGTGCATAAACGTCGATAGTTTTCGGGCCAACGTCGAGGATCATGAAGCCTGAGGGCACCTCGTCGACGGCGCAGGTATAGCTGTAGGCGTCCTCGGCGAACTTCTCCGCCACCACCACGTCAACCGGCAGGTGCAGCCCGACCCCCGCCTCGGTCGCGCGGGACATGATCGCCTTCGCGGTCTCCACCTGGTCATCCTCTGTCAGCGATTGGCCGACCGGCGAACCCGCTGCCTTCAGGAAGGTGTTCGCCATTCCGCCGCCAACCAGGAGCAGGTCGAGCTTCGGCAACAGGTGCTCTATCGCGCCGATCTTCGTGCTCACCTTGGCGCCACCGATAACCGCAGCGAACGGCCTTGGCGGGTCCGCTACCAGGCCTGAGAGGTAGCGGACCTCCTTCTCCATCAGCAGCCCCGCGACGGCCGGAAGGTGGTGAGTCACGCCTTCAGTAGATGCGTGCGCGCGGTGCGCGGCTCCGAACGCGTCGTTCACGTAGACCTCGGCCAGCGAGGCAAGCTCGGCGGCGAACTGCGGCGCGTTCCGCTCCTCTTGCTCGTGGAAGCGAAGGTTCTCCAGGAGGACGACCCCGGGCGTGCGAGCTGTGGCGACCGCCTTGCGGGCGACATCCCCGATGCAGTCCTCGCCGAAGATCACGTCGCGGTCCAGGAGGTTCCCGATTCGGCCGGCGACAGGCGCCAGGCTCAGGGACTCATCCCGCCCTTTGGGCCGCCCAAGATGAGAGCAGAGGATGACCTTCGCCCCCTGCTCGAGCAGATATTGGACCGTGGGCAGCGACTCGCGGATGCGAGTGTCGTCCGTGATTCGACCGTTCTCGATCGGGACGTTGAGGTCGGCCCTGACAAGTACCCGCTTCCCGGCCACGTCGATGTCGCGCACCGTCTTTTTCCCGAGCGGCGGACCGGCGTTCACGGCGCGGCGGCCCCGGGCTGCTTCTCGCCGATGCCGCGCGCTTCGACCTTCGCCATCTTCGCCCGGCGGACTTCGTGCCGGCCGCCCTCAGGTTCACCATTGAGGAACGCCAGTAGCAGGTCGTCCGCGACCGCACGGCCGATCTCCCACGCCCCCAGCGCAAGCACATTCGCATCAGCGTGTTCACGAGCGCGGCGCGCGCCCCAGGCCGTGTGGCACAACGCGGCGCGGATCCCCACCACCTTGTTCGCGGTGATGCTGACGCCGACACCATTGCTACACATCACCACGCCAAGGTCGACATCTCCGTTCACGACGGCCCTGGCGACAGCCATGGAGAAGTCGGGGTAGTCGACGCTGTCTTCGTTGTAGGTGCCGAGATCCAGCACCTCGTGGCCCCAGGCCCGGGCCGTTTCCATCAGGTGTTCCTTCAGTCCGAACCCGGCATGGTCCGCGCCGAACGCCAGCTTCATGTACGCACGCTCCTCACTACTGGGATGTCCCGGAGGCCCAGTATACGGGCGACAGTTGCGCGGTCGATGGCGCCCTCCCGGAGGATTACGGGGCTATCCGAAGCACAATCGATAACCGTTGAGTCGAGCCCGTGAGCCGCGCGACCGCCGTCCACCGCGATCGGGATCCACCACCCGGCGCTTTGGCCCTCGTAGCCTGCCGACGCGAACCCCTCGACCGCTTCCCGCGCGGTGACCGGGCTCGGCGAACCACTCGGGTTGGCGCTTGTCGCCGCCAGCGGCCCGCCAAGTGCATCGACGACCTGGTGCACAGTGAGAGCATCCGGGATGCGGATCCCGACCGTCCGGCCGCCGGCGAGCGCCGGGCTGGACCAGCCGTCGCGGGCGGGCGTGATCACCGTCCAGGGCCCCGGGCCAACAGCCTCGATGAACCTGGCAGCGGCGGCGCTCAGGTTCGCGTACGCGCGAAGCGTCTCATCGGAGGGCGAGAACAACAGCTGGAGAGGGAACTGCGGCCCCCTGCCCTTCAGTCCATAGATTGCCTGGACTGCCGAGTCCAGCCGGACATCGGCGGCGACACCGTAGACCGTATCGGTCGGCAGGATCACGAGCCGGCCTGCTCGCAGAGCCTCGACGGCCCTCGGCACACAATCTTCACGGGGGAGTCGGCAGGTCTCGGTCACGAAATCGTTGATCAAAGTATACAGTTTTGCTAGCCTTCGGCATGGGTTCCGCACCTTCCATGACAGACACCCTGGCCAAAGCACAAGAAGCCGCCGCAGTCGACCCCGCGCGCGGCCACGAAACCATCGTCGTCCTCGATTTCGGCTCCCAGTACAGCATGTTGATCGCTCGGCGCGTGCGCGAACTCAACACCTACTGCGAGCTCCTCCCATGGGACGCCGCAGCCGAAGCGATCAAAGGCGAGGACATCAGGGGCTTCATCCTCTCCGGCGGGCCCTCATCGGTCTACGAAGATGACGCGCCCCACGTGCCCCAGTGGGTGTTCGAGTCCGGGCTCCCGATCCTTGGCATCTGTTATGGAATGCAGCTTCTCGCCCACCAGCTTGGGGGCAAGGTGGCGCCCGGCACGCGCAAGGAGTACGGCCCTGCGACCATTCACGCCAGCGAATCCACACCGCTCCTTGAAGGGCTCCCGGCCGACCTCGACGTCTGGATGAGCCACGGAGACCGCATCGAAGAGCCTCCGCCAGGATTCCACGCGGTCGCGGCCTCCGGCAACTCACCCTACGCGGTGATGTATGACGCCAGCCGCCAGTACTACGGCATCCAGTTCCATCCCGAAGTCGTCCACACGCCGCGCGGCCAGGACATCCTGAAGAACTTTGTCGCCGGCGTGTGCGGATCCGAGGGGACGTGGACGGCCGGGAACTTCATCGACGAGACCGTCGAGGCCATCCGCGCACAGGTGGGCGCCGACCGCGTTATCTGCGGGCTCTCCGGCGGCGTGGATAGTGCCGTGGCCGCGGCGCTGGTCCACCGTGCCATCGGCGACCGTCTCACCTGCATCTACGTCGACAACGGGCTCATGCGTTTCGGTGAGTCGGAGCAGGTGGTCGAGACGTTCCAGCGGAATATGCACATCAACCTGGTGGCGGTCGAAGCGGAAGATGAGTTCCTGGCGCAACTGGCGGAGGTAACCAACCCCGAGACCAAGCGTGTCCGGATCGGCAATACGTTCGTGCGCATCTTCGAGCGCGAAGCCCGCCGGATCGAAGACGCCCGCTGGCTCTGCCAGGGCACCCTGTACCCGGATGTCATCGAGAGCGCTTCCCACGGCCGCGGCTCCGCAAAGATCAAGACTCATCACAACGTCGGCGGTCTGCCCCCCGACATGAAGCTCGGGCTGGTGGAACCACTCAGGTTCCTGTTCAAGGACGAAGTGAGGCGCATCGGAGAAGCGCTCGGGCTGCCAGACGAGATGGTGTGGCGCCAACCCTTCCCGGGCCCCGGCCTCGCCATCAGGGTGATCGGCGAGGTGACGAAGGAGAGGCTGGAAATGCTCCGCCTCGCCGATCGGATCGTGCTCGACGAGGTGCGGGATGCCGGGCTGGAGCGAGAGCTCTGGCAGGCCTTCGCCGTACTCACCAACACGCAGACGGTCGGCGTCATGGGCGACTTCCGCACCTACGGTTACGCGGTCGCGCTCCGCGCGGTCGTCGCCGACGATGCAATGACCGCGGACTGGGCGCGGCTCCCGCACGAGCTGCTGGGCCGCATCTCGAACCGGATCGTGAACGAAGTCCACGGCGTCAACCGCGTGGTGTACGACATCACCTCCAAGCCGCCGGGCACTATCGAGTGGGAGTAAAGGGCTGATGGGCAGCAAAGTCCTGCTGGTGGGCCGCGGCGCGCGCGAACACGCTGTCGCCTGGAAGCTTCGCCAGAGCCCCAAAGTCGACGAGATCTTCGTGGCCCCCGGCAACGCAGGCACCGCGAAAGTGGCCACGAACATCAACGTCACCGAGAAGAACATCGACGGCCTCGTGACGACAGCGAAGGACCTCGGCGTCGACTTCTACCTCGCTTCGATGGACGACCCCCAGCCGCTGGGCCTCGTCGACCGCCTCGCCGCCGAGGGGATCCTCTGCTACGGCCCCACCGCTGCCGCAGCTCGCATAGAGGCCAGCAAGGCGTTCTCGAAGCAGTTCATGTTCGACCACGGCATCCGGACTGCGACGGGCGTGATCTTCGACAACTACCAGACCGCCTTCCAGCACGTGGAGTCGCTCCCGGACGGACCCCTGGTGGTAAAAGCCAGCGGGCTGGCCGCGGGCAAGGGGGCAATCGTCTGCAACGACCAGCGGGAGGCCCTCGACGCCCTCGATATCATCATGGTCAGGCGGGACTTCGGCAGCGCGGGAGACATCGTGGTCGTGGAGGAACGCCTCGAAGGCTGGGAGAGCAGCGCTCACGCCTTCTGCGACGGCACCACGGCCGTGACGATGCCCTACGCGGTCGACCACAAACGCGCCCAGGACGGTGACACGGGGCTCAACACCGGCGGCATGGGCGCCTACACCCCGAGCGACCATGTGACACCAGCACTTGCCGCCACGATCGAGCAGGACGTTGTGCGGCGCACACTCGACGGCATGCGAGCGATCGAGCGCAGCGGCGCGCAGATCGAGTCGGCCGACCTGGTG
>CAYPAZ010000002.1:0-15734 GCA_964408835.1 uncultured Anaerolineaceae bacterium | reverse complement strand
CGGTTCTCCGTTTAACGGGACTCTCTTCCCGGGCCTGATGATCAACGACGACGGCGTCTTCGTGATCGAGTTCAACGCCCGCTTTGGCGACCCCGAAGCCCAGGTGCTCATCCCGAAACTGGAGTCCGACCTCTTCGATGTTTGCCACGCCGCGGCGCGGGGTGATCTCGCCTCGGTCGACGTTGAATGGTCCGGCCGTGTGTACCTCGGGGTCGTGCTCGCCAGCGGCGGATACCCCGCGACCTACAAAATGGGGCACGTCATCGAAGGCGTGGACGATGTCGACCCTGATGTGCTCGTCTTCCACGCCGGCACGAAGGACGATGTCCGCGGGCTCGTCACAAACGGTGGACGCGTGCTCACGGTGGTAGCCTCGGGGGCCACGCTCGCCGAGGCACGGAAGAAGGTCTACGACAACGCAGCGCGGATCCGCTTCACCGACGTGCAATACCGGCGCGACATCGGCCTCAAAGCGGTCGAGGAGGCAGCGCGTGCCTGATGGACTGACCGCGAACAACGAAGCCACGCCCGTCGAGATGCTGCCCGGCATCGTGCGGAGGACCCTGAACGAAGGGCGCCACACGATGCTATGCGAACTGCGCATGGCCAAAGGCAGCATCGTCCCGGCGCACACCCACCCCCATGAGCAGATCGGCTACCTGGCGAGCGGACGCTTCCGCTTTCGCCTCGGCGATACCTGGCGTGAGATGGGCCCGGGCGACTCCTGGTGCGTCCCCGGCGGCGTTGAGCATGAGGTCGAGGTTCTCGAAGACACCATCGCGATCGACATCTTCAGCCCACCTCGTGACGAGTACCGGGATCCGGGCGCAGCCCGCTAGCTCAGCGCGACCCCTCCGCGAGTCGCGCGAAAGCACTCCCCGGGGGACCTTCCTCAAGCCGGCGGGCAATCGCCCCGGCGCACTCCTCCGGGCGCAGCAACGCCGTGTCGACCTCCAGGTCGTAAATGCCCGGCCTGTGGACCTCCTCCTGCCACCGAAACACCGGCCCCGGGACGGGATCACCCGGCGTCCCGACAACGTAGTCGCCGGCGCGGCCAGCCTCCCCCGCGTTCCGGCGCAGCATGATCACCTCAACGGGGCAGCGGACCCCCACGAACAACACCGGCAGCCCGGCGAGGCGCCGGGCGCTGTCGCTCAGGATGCCGAGCGGCCGCGAGTAGGAATCGTGGTGCCCGACGTCCACAACAACGTTGAGGCCGAGCCGGCTGTGGGCAGCGATTGACTCATACAGCGCCGCGTAAAGCACCGGTACCACGGCTTCGAGGTCAGGGCGTTCGCCGCCGGGCCGGCGACCGATCCCGGGGCGGTACCGCTCCGGCGTAACCTGGCGCACGAACCCGTCGACGCCCAGGGTCATCCAGACCCCGTCGAACGTCGCCTGCATGGCGGCAACAATGCTCGACTTCCCTGAGCGAGGGGCTCCATTGAGCACCACGATCTGGCCGGGCAGGGAGGGAGTTGCCAGCGGGAGAGTCGTCGCCACCGGAGTCCAGCATACGCGGGCCCCGAACGTGGTTCCTGCCCCGCCCGCCGGGTATGATGGCGCAGTGATCCCCCGCTACTCCCGGCCCCAAATGGCTTCGATCTGGACCGATCAGGCGAAGTACGAGCGATGGCTGGAGGTTGAGGTCGCTGCCTGCGAGGCCTGGGCCCAGTTGGGGAGGATCCCCGCGGAAGCCGCGGCGCTGATCCGCAAGAACGCGGGCTTCGATCTCGACAAAGTCAACGAGTACATCGCCATCACCCATCACGATGTCACGGCGTTCCTGCGCTCCGTTGCGGAGTCGCTCGGCGAGGAAGGTCGTTATGTGCACTACGGCCTCACAAGCTCCGATGTCTGGGACACCGCCACGGGGCTGCAGTTACGCGACGCGTGTGACCTGCTTCTCGGGGGCGTCGATGCGCTCTCCAGGGTGCTGGAGCGCCAGGCTGTGGCCCACCGCGACACGCTGTGCGCCGGGCGAACCCATGGCGTCCATGCCGAGCCCACCACGTTTGGCCTGAAGTTGGCCGTCTGGGTCGACGAGATGCGGCGTAACCGCGCCCGCCTCGAATCCGCCCGCGAAGCCGTCGCCGTGGGCGCAATCTCGGGGACGGTAGGCACCCACGCCAGTGTGCCGCCGGAACTCGAAGAGATCGTGTGCGACAGGCTGGGGCTCGGGCTCGAGGCCGCTTCGACGCAGGTCATCCAGAGGGACCGGCATGCGCAGTTCGTCACCACCCTTGCGCTCATCGGCGCTTCGCTCGAGAAGTTCGCCACCGAAATCCGCGGTCTGCAGAAGACCGAGGTACGGGAAGTCGAGGAGCCTTTCGACGAGGGCCAGACGGGCTCCAGCGCCATGCCCCACAAGCGCAACCCGGAGAAGTGCGAGCGCATCACTGGCCTGGCGCGCGTCCTCCGGGGCTACGCCGTCACCGCCATGGAGAACGTCGCGCTCTGGCACGAACGCGATATCAGCCACTCGTCGACGGAGCGCATCGTCTTCCCAGATGCCTGCTTGCTGCTCGATTACATGCTCAGCCTCTTCACTGACATCATGGACCGCCTGGTCGTCTATCCAGAGCACATGCGGGAGAACCTCGATCGCTCCTTCGGCCTGGTGTTCTCGCAGCGAGTGCTCCTCGCACTCATCGAAGCGGGAATGGGCAGGCAGGAGGCCTACGCGATTGTCCAGCGGAATGCGATGGCTTCGTGGAAGTCCCGCCAGCCCTTCCTGGACCTTCTGCTGTCCGATGCTGATGTGGCACGGCGGCTGCCAGAAGCCGAGCTACGCGGCCTGTTCAACTACGGCTTCTACGTCCAGAACGTCGGGGCGACGTTCGAGCGCCTGGGCCTGTGAACCCGGACGCGGCTGCCCCGGCGCTTGACCCTGCCACCCCGGGCAAGCCCCGGTGGAGGTATGCCCTCGGCCTGCTGCGTAACCACCCCCGCGAGACCATGCTGCCGTTTATCGCCGTGTACCTGCCGCTCTCCATCCTGACCGGGTTCGCCTGGATCTTGCTGTTCCTGCGCTTCTACCCGGATGTGGAGTACGGCGGCGTCCAGCAGCTCCTGGACGAGGCACCGACCAGCCTCCTCTTCTGGATTTTCGCCATCTCGGCGGCATTCACGCTCTTCCTGGTCGTCGGAATGTCGGCCACGCTGACTTCCGTCGGTGCGCTGATGCAGGGCCGGCCGCTGACTCTTTCGCATGCGCTCGACCCGGCGTTCAGCCGGATGGGGGGCCTGCTCGCCATCGGCATCGTCTGGTATGCCATCGTGGGTGCTGGCACTGCGCTCGCGATCACCGTGATCGGCGCCGCGATCTGCCTGTACGTCCTGCTCCGATTCGGAATGGCATTCCACCTCTTCCTTCACGAGGGCCTCGGCGCATCGCGTGCCCTGCGAAGCAGTTGGGGGCTCATGCGAGGCCGCACGCTCAAGCTCCTGCTCACGTGGCTCACAGCGATCCCGCTGGCGCTCGTAGCGTTCGTAGCGGTCGTCTTCGTCGTGACGCTCTTCACGCTTCCGTTCGGGGCTCTCGATGGCCGCACGGAAACCATCGTCCTCAATGGCATCGCGATGGTTGTGCTCGGCGGGGTGATCGTCCCCGCGGGCGCCTACCTTTGCATCGTCACCACAAGCTTCTACTTCTCAGCGAGGCGCAATGAGCAAACAAGTCCTTCTTGAGTCGACCCTCCCCGGCCGGACACACCGGGGGAAAGTCCGGGACACCCACGACCTTGGCGACCGGCTCCTGATCGTGGCCACCGACCGCATATCCGCTTTCGATGTCGTGCTGCCCACCGGCATCCCGCGGAAAGGGGAGGTGCTCACGCGCCTCTCTGCCTGGTGGTTCGAACGTATCCGGGAGGTCGTGCCGAACCACTTCATCTCTCTGGTGACGCCTGAGACCGCTTCGCAGCTGCCGTTTGAGGTGCCCCCGGCGTACTTCGGCCGCTCCATGCTGGTGCGCAAGGCCCGGCGCGTCGATGCCGAGTGCATCGCTCGGGGATACATTTCCGGGTCGGGGTGGAAGGAGTACCAGCGCTCTGGCGAGGTCTGTGGCGTGCGGCTCCCGGTCGGCCTGCGCGAGTCCGACAGACTCCCGGAGCCCGTCTTCACACCCACGACCAAAGCCGAGGTGGGACATGATGAGAACATCACCTACGACGAGCTTGCGGCGCTGGTAGGCGAGGACATCGCCAACGCAGTCCGGATCCGGACGATGGCCGTCTACAACTACGCCCACACGGTCGCACTGGAGCGGGGCATTATCATCGCCGATACCAAGCTCGAGTTCGGCGTCTGGAATGAAGAGGTCATCCTCATCGATGAGGTCCTCACGCCCGACAGCAGCCGGTTCTGGCCCGTCGAGAGTTACCAGCCCGGGGGCTCACAGCCCAGCTTCGACAAGCAGCCGATCCGCGACTGGATGGCATCAACAGGCTGGCAGGACGGGGACGCACCGCCTGAGATCCCGGCTGATGTGGTCTCCGCGACTACCGAGCGCTACATGACGGTCTATCGCAAGCTAACGGGAGAGGAGCTTCCGGAATGAGCAAAGCTAAAGACGAGAAGAAACGGGGACCGCGAGAGGGGAAGTACCTCGCGAGGGTGTTCGTCTCCCTTAAGCCCACCGTGAACGACCCTGAGGGGAGCACGATCAACGGAGCTCTGAACTCGCTGGGCTTCGATACCGTCCAGGGCGTACGATCCGGGCGCTACTTCCAGGTGAGCCTTAATGCGCCGGGCAAGAAGCAGGCCGCGAAGCTCGTCGACCAGATGTGCTCGCGGTTGTTGGCGAACCCGGTGATCGAGACGTACTCGTTCGAGGTGGAGCCAGCCTAACCGAACTTCAGCGGGGGCGGGTCTGCCACAGGGCCGGGATCGGTCGCGAAGTAGATCTCGCAGGCGCGCCTGGCCGAGGGCCCATCGAGCACCGGCGGCCGCTTCACGAACTTCGCCTCTTCGGCCACCAACTGGAGCACATCCCGCGGGTGACACGAGCGAAGGTTGTCATCGCTCGAGCGGCGGACCATTTCGACCGCGATCTCGATTCCCGACTGCGCGCACTCGACGCCCATGGCATCGGCGAAGCGGCGGAAAATCTCGCCCATCTGGTCAGGCGTCGGCTCCGGGATCCGGATCTTGTAGGGCACGCGCCGAAGGTGCGCTTCCTCCAGCATCGCCTTGGGGTCGAGGTTGGTGCTGAAGCAGATTGTGGACCGGAACGGGAACGTGATTCGCTCGCCGGTGACAAGAGACATGGTGTCTTCGCCGCGTTCGAGCGCCGCGATCCAGCGGTTCAACAGCGACTGCGGCGAAACCTGCTGCCGCCCGAAGTCGTCGATGGCGAGGAGGCCTCCGTGAGCTTTCACATGGGGCGGAGCCTGGTGGTAGCCCACAGCCGCGTCGTACGCGAGGTCAAGGTCTTCGTGGCGAAGCTCCCCGCCCACGAACACGAACGGCCGGCGGATCCTCAGCCAGCGACGGTCGACGGCATTCGAGGGCTCCGTCTCGTCACCTTCAATGCGAACGTGCACGAGGTCGTCGTACATCCGGATGATCTGGCCACTTACGAACACGGCCACCGGAAGTAACGTGACTCCCTGGATGGCCTCGGAGCAGAGTTCGAGGATGGTCGTCTTGCCGTTGCCGGGCGCCCCCCAGAGCATCGCGGGCCGGCCCGAGGTCAGCGCAAGGCACACCTTCGCAACGATGTCGCGGCCCAGCACAAGCTGCTGCAGCGCTTTGGCAAGCTGGACGGGGTCAGGCGCTCCCACTTCGTGGTCGGACTCGAGCACCTTGAAATAGTCCTGGATCGGTACGGGGACCGGGCCCACGTAGGGGCTCCGGTTGAGAGCGCTCTCCGCCTCGTGCATGCCCAGTTCCGTGAGCCGGTACTGCCACTCGGTCTCGAACCGGCCGGACGCGGCCGTTGTCTCGATCAACCGCTGGCGCTTCAGTTCATCGAGTGCTTCGCGGACAACCGTGGGCGAGACCTTGAGCGCCTGAGCCAGCCCGACGGGCGTCGGCATCGCGATGCGCTGCAGGGTCTTTAGCACGAGATCCTCGATGAACCGCTCGGGAAGCCCGAGTTCATCGATGTGGTTTGGGGCAGTTGGAAGATCTGGCAATGCGCGCAGTGCACCCGTGTTCACCGGCCTGGACCTCTCGGCTGGCGGCTCAGAGCCACCGATGACCTCCTGGCCTTCGTCGGCCATGGCGAGGTTGCCCTCGGTCCTGGCGTATGCGTGTTCCATGAACGCGTCCCCCGATAGTCGAGGGCCACCCGAATGGCCCTGCGAGCGAATGCTCTACGAGATATGTCGGCAGGTTTGCCCGCTCACGCCAGCCTTCCTGGCCGACTCAAACGAGCTTTGGTGAGTGACAGCGAAGTGGACACGCAGCTCATTTCGGCTGCCCGGCCGGGTAAACCCTCAGGTTCCGGCCGTGGCGAATCGCCCTTCCGCCTCCCACATGAGCCACCACTCCCGCCGGACGCGCATCCGCAGGAAGAACTGGTTATCGCTCCGCTGGACCCTCTCCGCTGCTTCGAAACCGGCCTTCCGGAAACTGGCGACGGCGCGCTCGTTCCACTCAAACGTGTGCAGGATCACGGACCGCAGCGGTGTGGAATCGAACAGGAACTTGAGGAAGAGGACTACCGCCTCCGTGCCGACGCCCTGCCCCCGGTCCACCTCGTCGCCAATACTTACGCCGATCTCAGCTTCATCGCGGTGAGAGGCGACGTTGTACACCATGATGTTGCCGAAGTGCCTGCCCTCCGGGGTGACTAGCGCGAACATCTCACGGTGTGGGTTGGGAGTGATGGCCTGGGCGTAGTGCTGGGCAGCGAACTCTGAAAAGGGGATGGTCAGCGGCTCCAGCCCGTCGTAGCGACAGATCTCCGGATCCGTGCGCCAACGCCAATCGGCGTGCACATCGCCCGGGTGTTTCCGGCGAATCCATACCCGGCTCCCCCGGGCCACCACCAGGCGCGCAAACTCACGCTCCATTCTGGCCCTGACCCAGGAGCGCCACCGCCTCGCGGAGGACGCGTCTCTCGTTCTCGTAGGTGAGCATCATCAAGGCGTCGTCGGCGCCCACCCATCGCACTTCGTCGAACTCGTGGTCGTGGTCATCGACGGAACCTCCCACCGGCTCCATCAGCCAATGGTGGACTCGCTTGTGCCACCGGAACCCGTCGGAGACGAACCAGTATTCGATCGTCCCCACCTGGTCCCCGAGCCGTACTTTCAGCCCGGTCTCTTCCTCGGCCTCCCGTTTGGCGGTCTCCTCCATTGACTCGCCGTCATCGGGAGTGCCCTTCGGCAGGACCCAGAGCGGGGGGCTGGCCCGCCCGCACACCACGACCTCGATGTTCCCAGCGCTGGCGCTCCGCCAGACGACACCGCCGGCCGACACCGCATCGCGGACCGGGAGCCGGGTGCTCACTCGAACCAGTCCTCGTCGTCGTCGTCGCGAGTCGAGAGGTTGAACACCGCGGAATCGAGCGCGACGGCCAGTTCTTCCTGGTAGGCATCGGGGGCTCGCTCCGCGAACTCGCGGAGGTACCGAAGTGCGTCGTCTCCGCTAATCTCTCCGAGAGCGCGGATCGCGGCCAGGGCGACTTCGCTATCCTCGTCGTCCAGGAGCACGGCAACAGAGTCCGTCGCTTCTTCGCTGGCGATAGAGCCCGCAGCCTGGGCCGCCTCGAACCGAGCCTCGGCCTCCTCGGAAGTCAGGCCCTCGTAGATGTACTCCAGCCATTTCTCATGGGCCGAGGCTGCCATCGCGCGGAACGCTGCGATCCGCATCCGTGGCGTGTCGTGATAGAAGGCGTTGGTGATCAGCGAGTCCACCCAGATCTCAGAGCGGGGCCCGAGCGCTTCCAGCGCCGCGGCCCGGACGCCTATCTCCTCCCGCACGTCCTCCACACGGCCGCGGAGTGCGGCCACCACGCGGTCACCGGTGCCGGGATCGATCTCCTCGAACTCCGCGAGGATAACGAAGTGCATGAGTGAATCGCCTGCGGCCTCGCGGACCGCAGCATCGTTGTCCCTCTCAAGGACTGCGACAAGCTCATCGGCGACTCGCCGATCCTCGGTCTCCCACAGGGTCTCCACGCCGCGACGGCGCACTCCTGGTTCGTTGTCGCGCATTGCCAGGCGCGCCAGGGCGACGAAATCCAGCCCTACGTCGTCCTCGGCGAGTTCGTTGGCTCGCTGGAGCAGACGCTCGCGAGCGCCGGTGGACAGTTCGGGCCACCGAGAGGCCGCGAACTCCAGATCCTCGCCTTCCAGCGAGGAAAGCAACGCGATGTCAACGGCGGACGGGTCATCGCCGCGGAGCAGGACATCAAAGAGGCGGGAAAGGCGTTCGGAAGCTGGCGAAGTCACAGTCCAAGTGTAGCAGGCAGGGCTACGCCGGCCGCTCCGGCTTGGCGCTCCGCGACAGGAGACGAGTCATCGCCTCGCCGACGGACGCTTCACCCTGCATGACCGCGGCTACCTGCTCGGCGATAGGGAGTTCCACCTGGTGGCGGCGGGCCAGGCTGAGTGCCGCCGGCGCTGTCGCCGCCCCTTCGGCGACTTCCCCAAGCAGCGCGAGCGCCTCGGCCGGTGGGTGCCCGGCTGCGAGAAGTTCGCCGAGGCGCCTGTTCCGGCTGAGGTTGGAAAAGCAGGTAGCGGCGAGGTCGCCGACGCCGGCGAGTCCCTGGAACGTCAGGGGATCGGCGCCCATTGCAACCCCGAGCCGGGTGATCTCCGCCAGACCGCGAGTCATTACAGCCGCCACCGCGTTCGTCCCGAAGCCAAGCCCGGCTGTGGCTCCGGCTGCTATGGCGATGACGTTCTTGAGGGCACCGCCAGCCTCCACGCCCACGACATCGGTGGAGGTGTAGACGCGGAACGTTGGCCCGCTCAGCGCCTCCTGCCACCAGTCGGCCTCGGAAGCATCCTCGGAGGCCACGACCGCGGCGGCCGGCAAGCCCCTCACGACCTCATGGGCGAGGTTTGGGCCGCTCAGGGCCGAAATGTTCCCCACCCCGGCAGCAACCTCAGCGATCACCTCGCTCATGCGGAGGAGCGTGGACCGCTCTATCCCTTTCGAAGCGCAGAGGACGCGGGGAGAGCCCGCCCACCGCATGGGAGCGAGTGTGACTCGCACAGACTGGGCCGGGACGGCGATGACAACACCTTCCGCCGCCACCCGCACGTCAGCCCCAACGACCTCGACTGGCGGGGGGAGGGTCAGCTCGGGCAAACGCGCGACGCCGCGGTCTGCCGCGACTGCTCGGGCCTCAGACGCGTCGCGGCAGACGAGGGAAACCTCGGCTCCGCGGCGCTCCAGCAAGGACGCCAGCGTGCATCCCCAGGATGTGGCGCCAACCACCGCGACGCGCACGCGCTAGCCCGTCGCGGCGCTATCGCCGCCGCGCCCGAGTTTCGGCTCGGTGCCGGCCAGGAGCCGCCGGATGTTGGGGATGTGCATGTAGACGACCAGCGCCGCAGCGAAGGCCGAGTACCACCCGAAGGCGGGCGACCACCAGCCAACGATCCCACCCACCACGATGATCGCCGCGCACAGGGGCGTCCCGACGACCGACATGAGAGACATGTAGCGAGTCGGGAAGACGATGAGCGCCCCAACCACGGGAAAGAGCAGGGAGATGAGCGGGGCCAGCCCGAGGATGCCCCCGAACGCAGTCGCCACGCCCCGGCCGCCGCGGAAGCCAGCGAAGAGCGGCCAAACATGCCCGGCTATCGCTCCGCTAGCCCCCACCGCGGCAACCCAGTTGCTATCGAAGACGAACCTGCCCACCAGGGCAGGGATCGTGCCCTTGGCGATATCGCAGAAGAGCACCAGCACGGCGGCGCTCCGGCCCGCGGTGCGAAGGACGTTGGTCGTGCCGGTCTTCCCACTACCCACCGCGCGAATGTCCTTGCCGGTCCAGAGGTAGCCAACAACGAGACCGAACGGGACGGAGCCCAGCAGGTACCCGAACCCGGCATTCGTGAGCATCTCCCAGTTCATCGCGGGGAATCATCCTCGCTTCGGGCGCGGAAGACCAGCTTGATCGCCGTGCCTTCGAAGTCGGCGATCCCACGGATCGCTTTCTCAAGGAACCGGCGATAGCTGAAGTGGATGATCTTCGGGTCGTTGACGAACAGAATGAACGTCGGAGGGTCGATGTCCGCCTGGGTGGCGTAGTAGAGCCGGACGCGTTTGTTGTGTACCAGCGGCGGGACATGTGTCTGCAGCGCCTTCTTCAACGCTGCGTTCAACTCGGGCGTCGGGACTCGCCGGCGGCGGGCTTCGCGGGCTTCAACCGCGGCCTTCAGCAATGCCGGGAGCCCCTTCCCGTCAAGCGCCGAGATGAGCGTCACCATCGCCCACGGGAGAAAGCGGACGCGGCTCCGCATCTGCCGTTCCGACCAGTTCCGACGCTCTTCAGGGTCCTCCCACAGGTCGATCTTGTTCACCGCGATGACCAGCCCCTTGACCTCCTCCACAACCAGTCCGGCGATGTGCGTGTCCTGCGCTGTGACTCCCTCCGTCCCATCGACAACGAGAACGGCAACGTCGCAGCGCTCGACGGCAGCGCGCGCCCGCATGACTGAATGCAACTCCACACCTCGCCCCAGCTTGCCGGGGCGCCGAATCCCGGCGGTATCGACGAGCGTGAAGCGCCCTTCCGGCGAGTCGATGTCTACATCGACGGCATCCCGGGTGGTGCCTGCCACCTCGCTCACAATCACGCGATCCTCGCCGGTGAGAGCGTTAAGCAGCATCGACTTCCCCACGTTGGGCCGTCCGATGATCGCCATCCGCACGCGGTCGGACTCAACGAGGGCGCCCGCCCCGGGGACGCGATCCGCCACCTCGTCCAGGAGCAGGCCAACGTTGACATCGTGAAGGGCACTCACGGGGAAAGCTTCGCCGAGCCCAAGCCTCGCCGCCTCGGCGGCCCCGGCGATCTCACGCTGTTCGTTGTCAGCCTTGTTGGCAACGAGCAGTACGGGCCGGCGGGACTCACGGATGACCTGTGCCACATCGTAGTCGCTGGCGGTGAGACCATCCCGGGCATCGACGACCATGAGGACAAGGGCCGCGCCTTCGATCGCGGTCCGGATCTGGGAGACGATTAACGGCGCGTAGACGTTCGCATCGTCGGTCTCGAAGCCCCCGGTATCGACGAGGCGGAACCGGCGGTCCCGCCACTCGAACTCCTCCTCCACCCGGTCACGCGTCGTACCGGGCTCGTCCTCCACCAGCGCCTTCCGGAAGCCAATGATCCGGTTGAACAGAGCCGATTTGCCCACGTTGGGCCGACCTGCGATCACAACCCGGGGGAGTGTCGCGGACTCCGGGACGTCCATCAGTTCCCAACCAGCGTGACGCGTATGGCCGTCACGCCATCCACGCGCACGCCGGGCGGAGCCGTGACGATCGCGTCGTAGTTCGCTGCGCCAGCGGTGCCGCCAGCGAGCGAGACCAGGGCCTGGAAATCCCCTCCGGAAAGGGTAGCGAGACGGTCCAGATTGGCAGAAACACGCACTTCAACGCTGTACGAGCCTCCAAGGACCGCCAGACCGGGTGGGACCTCGGTGAACTGCGGTGCCACGAAGAACGTGAGGGTACCGCAGGGAGGTGGCGGCGGATCGGCCCCCGTGCAGGTCTGGGCAGCCAGGGTCACCCGCACGGTCACGGTCGTCCGGTCAGCGACGACGTTTGCAGGGACGATTATCTCGGCGGACTGCACGACATCGCTCCGGGCCCCGGCTACCGAAACCTCGCTCACCCTGACGAAGTCTCCGAGGCTATCGAGCACGGCGGGGGTACCGGTGACCGTGACCAGCTGAGGTTCTACCGCCGCACTCACAACCCGGAAGCCGAGCGCGGGATCGCCCGAGACGGTGGCACGGAGGGGAAGCGTACGCGTCTGGAAGACCTGTTCTATCCGGAAGGTGGCCTGGGCCCGGGACTGGGAGAGCCGGGCAAGCACAGTGTTGCCGCTCGCCGAGCGAGCGACGAGGTTGCCCTCCACGACGTACGTAGGCGTGGTGCGAACATTGCTGAGGTTCACGTCTAGCTCCACCGTGGCAACGCGGTCCACGAGGTCCTGGAGCCCGGAGACCACAACGAACGCAGGGTCCGAGTCGACCGAGATCTCTTCGTAGCCCTCAGGGAGACTGCCGGTACGGTTGATCGTGACCTGGATCGTCTTCTCCGCAGCCTCAACCAGCGTGACCTGCACCTCTCTCGGTTCGACGGTCACAACGTCGACATCATCTCGGCGCGACGTGACCGTGACCTGCACGAACGTAGGCTGGTCAGGCGTCACGTCCAGGAGGTCGACGGTGGCCTCGAAGTCAGATGCCCGCAGTTGGGCAAGCGTCTCTTCCCGGGCTTCGACCCGCACGCGGACGGTGGGCGCCTCCCGCATCAGGTAGCCGTCCGGGATGTTGACACCGACGACCGCGATGGCAGCCTCCTCCGGCGGAGGGACAATGCCCTCGATCCGGGGGTTCTCGATATCCTGCACAATCACCCACACCCCCGCGGCGACCAGCAGCGAGACGATGGCGAGCGCCCAGTGGGATCCCACGCTCCCGGCGCCCGCCTTCGCCAGCAACCACGCAAGGCTGAGCCCGTTCCGCAAACTCTCCCATGCCCGCGTCATGCGACCTCCCCCTTCGTCTCCCGCTGAACGACACCGTTGGGTGACAGGAGCCACTCCAGCACCGCGCGCAACCGGCGGTCATCCGCGACGCTGGTCAGGCGCCCACCGACAGCGACGCTGATGGTGCCCGTCTCCTCCGAGATGACGACCGAGAGGGCATCGGTCTGCTCGGTGATTCCAACGGCCGCACGATGACGGGTGCCGATGTTGCGGGCGCCGTCGAGCAGTTCGTTGGAAAGCGGAAGAACGCATCCCGCGGCAACCACTCGGTCGTCGCGGAGGACGACGGCCATGTCGTGCAGGGGCGAATTCGGATAGAAGATCCCGGCCAGGAGCTCTGGCGAGACGCGAGCATCCACCGGAACGCCAGTCTCGATTACGTCCTGCAGCCCGGTATCACGCTCGACCACCATGAGGCCGCCGTGCCGGTCCTGGGCCATCATCGCCGCCGCCCGCGTGACCGCGTCGATGACTTCATCGTGTCTCGCGCGCCCCGCGAGGCCCTGCAGGCCAGTGCGGCCCAGCCTATCGAGGCCGCGCCGGATCTCCGGTTGAAAGACGATGGCGGCGCCGATGACGAGCGCCGGGAGCGAGTTGTCCACGAGGAAGTTGACGACCGTCAGGTCGAACAGCCGGCCCAGGAGCACCGCAATGAGCAGGACGGCAAGTGCGCCTCGCAATTGAGTCATCGCCCGGGTCCCGCTGACCAGGCGCAGGGTCGCGTAAATCACGAGCGCGATGAGGAGCACGTCGACGGCGCTCGACCACGTGAACTGCTCGATTACTTCCCGGATATGGTCAAAGTCAGGCATTGGACGAAGGCCCCCGGCCCCCGCCAGGACCGCGGCTTGTTAAGAATCATACTCCGCGCGATGCAGGGATCGGTTCAGGACTCGATCGCGTCGGCCACGCCGAGGAGAAATGCGACGACAGCCGCCTGCGCCCACGTACGATTCTCGGCCTGATCGAAGATGATCGAGTTCTCGCTCTCGAAGACCTCGTCCGTGATTTCCTCGCCGCGGTGGGCGGGGAGGTCATGCATGATCAGCGCGCCCGCAGGTGCGTGAGCCATGAGCTCACCATTCAGCTGATAGGCAGCGAACTCCTGCCGCCTGCGTTCTGCCTCACGCTCGAAGCCCATCGAGGTCCACACGTCGGTGTAGATCGCGTCAGCCTCGCCGACAGCCTCCGCCGGGTCATTCCCGAGCGAGAGGGATCCGCCGGCCTCGGCGGCCCGAACACTCGCTTCCGTCGCCACCCATTCGGGGAGGCCGTAGCGCGGGGGCGAAGCGACTCGCACGTTCATGCCTAGTGAGGCCGCCGTGAGGACGAGGCTGGTCGCGACGTTGTTGCCATCACCGATGTAGGCAATCGAGCGGCCGCCGAGGTCGCCCCACTTCTCCTGGAGCGTAAGCAGATCGGCCAGCGCCTGGCAGGGGTGCTCCTCGTTCGTGAGCGCATTGATGATCGGCACCGCCGAGTGTTCGCCGTACTCTTCGACGATCGACTGGCCGAACGTTCGGACAGCCACGGCGTCGACGTACCGCGCCATCACCCGGGCGACATCCTTGATGGCTTCGCGCTCGCCTACCCCTACTTCCTGCGGGGCCAGGTACATCGTCCGCCCACCGAGGTGGGCCATCGCCATTTCGAAGCTGACGCGCGTACGCAGCGAGGGCTTTTCGAACATCAGCGCAAGCGTCTTCCCGGCCAGGACCGGCTGGGGCCGGCGCTTCAGGGCAAGGCCGCAGTCCATTAGAAACACTACTTCTGCGCTGGTGAGGTCGGCGGAGGAAAGGAGGTGGCGTGGTCGGGATCCCATTCAGGCAGTATAGAGACGGCGTGCCTACGAGCCTCGCCGGGGAGCAGATGATTCGTCCGGGAATGATTGACGGGCCGCTCCGGGTATCTCAGAATCTGCGCGAAACCTTCCAAATTGCCCAAACTTCGGCGGCGATGGAAGCTTTCTGACAGACTTTCGAGCAGATTGAGGTGGTTGCGTGGAGTACAGGACCCTCGCGGGGACGCCCCTGACAGTCTCGGCCGTTGGCTTCGGCGTATGGACTGTCGGAACAACCTGGTGGGGAGTGACGGACCGCAACGCCGGCATCGCCCTCCTCCGGGAAGCCTTCGATTTGGGAATCACGTTCTTCGATACCGGCGACACCTACGCGAACGGCGAAGCGGAAACCATCCTCAACGAGGCCCTCGGCGATCGCCGCGAGCAGATCGTGATAGCCACGAAGTTCGGTTATGACATCTACAACGCTCCAGAGCGCCCGAACCAGCAGGAGCGCCCGCACGACTGGTCGCCCGCGTACATGCGGAAAGCACTCGAAGGCTCGCTGAGGCGGCTGGGGACCGACTACATCGACTATTACCAGCTCCACAATCCACGCCTCGACGCGATCGAGCGCGATGATCTCTGGGACGAACTCGACCGCGCGAAGGACGAAGGACTCATTCGCGCGTACGGCACGGCGCTCGGGCCGGCTATCGACCTGCGGCAGGTCGATGAGGGGCAGCAGAGTATCCGCCGCCGCAAAGCCCCACCGCAGATCATCTACAACCTGCTCGAACAGCAGATCGGTCAGGATGTGTTCCCGGTTGCCCGGGAAGAGGGAGTGGGAGTGCTGGTCCGCGTGCCCCATGCCTCGGGACTTCTCTCGGGCGAGGTGGCCGAGGACACCACCTTCGCGCCCGGTGACCACCGCAACTGGCGCGTGAACACCAACGAGCGCAAGCGCGCCTGGCTCGAGCAGGGCCTGATCAAGGTCGGAATGCTCGACTTCCTCCTCGCCGGCCGGACCATTGGCCAGGCGGCTATCCAGTTCATCCTCCACGAGCCGTCAGTGGCCTCGGTGCTCCCGAATATCTACGACTCGGCCGGGCTTCGCGACTTCGCGAGGGCCACGGACACGCCACCGCTTTCGAATGACGAGTTCGACCGCGTCCAGTCGCTCTACGCTCGCGAATTCGACCTCGAGCCCGTGGGCACGGCACGGGGCGGCGCATGACGCACGAACGCCCCCAGTCCGGGCCG
>CAYPAZ010000001.1:0-30049 GCA_964408835.1 uncultured Anaerolineaceae bacterium | reverse complement strand
TGGCACTGCCGCTAGTTGCCGGCCGGGGCCGCGCTGACGCGCGCTGGGCAGTCGCCGGCGATTGGCCGGTCGCGCCGGCCAATGCCGCCTCGACCGGTGCTGCACCCAGCGGCCCCAGCACCGCCGTCGCGACAGCAACTTCAAGCGGCACTGGGCTTGCGGGGTCACGCTTGAAGTCTGCTGAGGCCAGGGCGTCTATGGCCCGCAGGAGTCCCATGACGTCGGTGTTCGATGGCTTGTCTGGCCCCGAAAGAAGCGCAGCCAGGCGGTCGCGGAAAACGTCGATAGTGTTGCGCGTGAAGCGCTGGAACTCCACGCCACCGTCCGCAACCTCCCGTGCTAACGCGAGCGCCCGCTGTAGGTCCGCTTCGAGAATGGCGTCGGCAAGGAGCTCGGTGCGCTCGTCGCGCGTCACACCGAGCGATTCCTCGACGTCCTCGGTGGATGGTGCAGGCCCATGCTGAGCGACGACCTGCTCCATGAGCGTGATTGCATCGCGGAAACCCCCGTGGGCGACCCGGGCGATCTGTCGCAACCCCTCTTCGGGGATGGAGAAGCCCTCCTGCCCAGCGATGTACGAGAGGCGCCCGACAACATCGCGGTCGTCGCCCCGCCGGAAATCGAACCGTTGGCACCGCGAGACGATGGTCTTCGGCATTTCGTGAGCTTCGGTGGTGGCCAGGATCAGGATCGCATGCGGAGGGGGCTCCTCCAGTGTCTTGAGGAGCGCGTTGAACGCCTGCTGGGTGAGCTGGTGGGCTTCGTCGAGGAGGTAGACCTTCTTCTTCAGGTCACTCGGTGCATACGCGATGCGCTCTCGCAGCTCCCGCACATCGTCGATCCCGCGATTGCTCGCTGCATCCATCTCCACGAGGTCGAGCGCAGCGCCCCGGTTGATGGCCTCGCACGAAGGGCACTCGTTGCAGGGGTCGCCCTGGACGGGCTTATCGCAGTTGACTGCCTTCGCGAGGATGCGGGCCGATGTCGTCTTCCCCGTCCCGCGCGGGCCGGTGAACAGATAGGCGTGCGCCACCTGCCCCGTGGCCACCGCGTTCTTCAGCGTGGTGACGATGTGATCCTGGCCCGCGACCTCGGCAAAACTGCGAGGCCGCCATTTCCCGTAAAGCACGGCTACCCCTGAGGACTGGTGACCCGAGTATAGAACAGATGTACCGGTGATACGACCGGGGTTAGTGGGTGTGGGCCGCCCCCAGGTCGCCCAGGTAGTGCTCCTCGCGCTCCCTCATCCGGCGCTCCTCTTCACCCCCGGCGACATGGTCGTAGCCGCAGAGGTGCAGGATGCCGTGCACCAGCAGGTGAGCCACCTCGCGGTCGAGCCCGTGGGTTGCCGCCCGGGCCTGGCGGATGGCCGTCGGGAGCGAGATCGCGACATCACCAAGGTACGGCGGGGCCTCCCTGGCCTGCACGAACTCCTCGGAGTCGGGGAACGACAGCACGTCTGTCGGTTCGTCGAAGCCCAGGAAGACCCGGTTCAGGCGCTGGATCTCGGGGTCGTCGACGAACACAACCGCGAGCCCCGTGCCTTCCGCAAGCTCTTCGCCGGACATCACCCGTTCCGCCAGGTCCACCAGCGCACCGGTATCGACCGCGCCTTCCGTCGTGGCCACTTCCACTGAGATATCGAAAGGGGAACTCACGGTGCGCTACCGGGCGAAGACGGACGCGGCTTCGCGAGCGGCTTCCATCAACGGCGAAGGGAAGATCCCAAACGCGATGACGCCGGCCGTCGCCACACCGAGCGCGATCATGATCGGCACTGTGGCCGGGACGGGCTCATCGCTTTGGGCCGGGCTGGCGAACATCTGCCGGACGACCCCGAGATAGTAGAAGCCGGACACGATGGTGTTCACCACACCGATGATGACCAGCCACCAGAGGTCGGCGCGAATACCCGCGTGGAAGATGTACAGCTTCGCGAAGAACCCCGCGGTGGGCGGAATGCCTGTGAGCGAGACGAGGCACAGCGTGAGCACAACCGTGAGCACCGGCGCCCGCTTCCACATGCCCGCGTAGTCAGCGATCCGGTCGCTGCCGATCTTCTGCGAGATGGCGATCACGGCGATGAACGCCCCGAGGTTCGTGAACGCGTATGTTCCGGCGAAGAACAGCACAGCACCAGCGCCGAGCGTGAATTCCTCGCCCGAGGCGGAAATCGCCGCAACACCGATAAGGATGGTCCCTGCCTGGGCGACCGAAGAGTACCCCAGCATCCGTTTGATGTCGGTCTGTACGACGGCCATGACGTTTCCGAGGGTCATGCTCACGGCCGCCAGGATGGCGAAGACCATCGACCAGTCGTCGCTCAGGAACTCGGCGTCAAGTGCCTCGAAGAAGATGCGGATCACGACCGCGAAAGCAGCCGCCTTCGAACCGACCGAAAGGAACGCCGCCACTGGTGTCGGCGCCCCCTGGTACACGTCCGGCACCCACATCTGGAACGGGACGACAGCCATCTTGAACCCGAATCCCGCGATGATGAGCGTGGTCGCCAGCAGGAGGAGCGCCCGGTTCTCTTCGCCCTCGGTGGACACGTACTCTGAGATTCCGCTGAGCAGGGTGGTGCCCGTGGCGCCGTAGAGCAGCGCCATGCCGTAAAGGAGCAGCGACGACGCTATCGCTCCCAGCAGGAGGTACTTCACCCCCGCCTCGCTTGATTTCGAATCCTTCCCCCACCCTGCGAGGACGTACTGCGGGATCGACGACATCTCAAGCGCGATGAAGATGGTGATGAGGTCGCGGGAGCTCGCCAGGAACATGAGGCCCGCGCAGGTCACCAGGACAAGCGCGTAGTACTCCGACTCACTGCGCCCATCGCGTCGGACCCAGTCGATGGACGCGAGCACAACCGTCGCCGTTATCCCGGCGAAGAGATAGAAGAAGAACACCGCGTACTGGTCCAGCACGAGAGTGTCGTGGAAGCCGGCCTGGTAGTCGTCGCGGGAGACCCAGGAGGTCGTGTAGGCGATCGAGAACGCGAGCGCGAGCAATGCCAGGAACGGGATCACCCGCCTCTGGCGCGGAAACACGGAATCGAACCCGATGATCAGGCCGGCGCCAACCAGGACCGAAAGCTGGGGGCCAATGAAATCGAGGTTGTCGAGCATCACCCAACCCTCGCGATGATCGGCTCAATTGCCGGCCCCAGCTTGTCCATGATCAGGGCGGGGTAGACGCCGAGGAGTACGATCAGACCAACCAGGCCGAGTACCGCCGAATGCTCCCACCAGTGCCTCTGGTCTTCGAGGCCATCCCACTCGTGCTTCACCGGACCGAACATGGTCCGCTCCAGCAGCCAGAGGATGTATCCGGCCGAAAGCACAACGCCGAAAATCGCCATCAGCGTGGCCCACTCGTACTTCTGGAAGGCCCCAAGGAAGACGGTTATCTCGGCGATGAACCCGGCAAGGGCAGGCAGCCCAAGGCTCGCAAAGCCGGCGAACACCATCCCCGTCGCGATGATCGGCATCTGCCGGGCGAGCCCGCCGAGTTTTGCGATCTCCCGGGTATGCGTCCGCTCGTACATCAAGCCGATCATCACGAACATCAAGCCGGTGATGAGCCCGTGGGCCAGCATCTGGTAGCTCGCACCCGCGAGCCCGGTTTCGCCAAGGGCCGCGATACCAAGCAGCACGATGCCCATGTGCGAAACCGACGAGTACGCAATCAGCCGTTTCACATCGGTCTGGCGGAACGTGACGAACGCGCCGTAAAGCACGCTCACCGCCGCAAGCCCGGCCAACCAGGTCGAGTAGTCATCGGCCTGGTCCGGGAGGATCGTCACGCACATGCGGATGATCCCGTACCCGCCCATCTTCAGAAGGACGCCCGCCAGCATCACCGAAACGGCCGTCGGTGCGTCAGTGTGCGCATCGGGGAGCCAGGTGTGCACGGGCACAGCGGGGAGCTTCACGAGGAACCCGATGAGCAGGAGGAAGAACACCCAGCCGAGCGGGATGATGGCCGTCGTCAGGTCGCTCTGGCCCAGGACCTCCAGGTCGAACGTGCCCGCTTCGAACGCCAGGACGAGGATGGCGACGAGCATGAACGCCGAGCCGGCGATGGTGTACAGCACGAACTTGGTCGCTGAATACACGTTCCGCCCGGAGCCCCAGATGCTGATGAGGAGGAACATCGGGATGAGTTCCAGCTCCCAGAACAGGAAGAAGAGCAGGAAGTCGAGCGATATGAAAACACCCAGCACCGAGGTCGAGAGCACGAGGAGGTTGGCGTAGTAGAGCCGGGGGCGCCTGGTAATCGAGAACGACACGAGGACGGAGGCCACTGTCAGGACCGTGGTGAGGACCACCAGCGGAAGACTCAGCCCATCGACCCCGAGGAAGTACTGGAGGTTGAACGAACCGGCATCGACCCACTCGTGGCGTTCGACGAACTGGAAGCCGCTAGCGTCGTTGTCGAACCGGGCCCACAGCACCAGCGATAGACCAAGAGTGGCGAGGGCGCCCGCCAACGCGACCCACTTCGCGTTCTGCTCGTGCCGTCGTGGCACGAGCAGCACAACCACCGCCGTGGCAAGGGGTAAGAACACGAGGAATGTCAGTTCCACCGCGGCCCCCTATAACGGGTTCGCGACGACGATCGCCGCGACCACGATGATTGCGCCCGCCACAAGCCCGAACCCGTACGCCTGTGCCTGGCCGTTCTGGACGGCCCTGAGCTGGCTGCTGCTCCACCCCGTCAGCCTTGCCGAGCCGTTGACGGCGCCATCCACCACGTGCGTGTCCACCAGTTCGAACAGGCGGTTCCAGCCACGCTGGAAGATGCGCCTCGCGAAGAGGTCTTCGTAGAGCGCGTCGAGGTAGTATTTCTTCTCGAAGACCGTGGCGAATGGCGCGAACGTCAGCCGGATGGACCGCGCCGTCACCCACTCCTTTATGTAGACAACGTAGGCCAGCCCAATCCCGGTCAGGGCCAGCGCGGTCGAACTGAGCGCGATTTCCCACTCGAAGGTGCTGGCGTGCTCGTGCACCTCCGGCAGCGCGCCCTCGATGAAGTGCCCGAAGTCGCCGATGTTTGGCGCGTTGAACAGACCAGCCACCACCGCCGCGACGGCGAGCACCACCAGCGGCCCGGCCATGGTCCACGGCGACTCGTGTGGGTGGGCAGGGTCGCCGTGGAAGTGCGAGTCCTCGTCGTGGTGGTCTACCGGCTGCCCGCCCTTGTACTCGCCAAAGAAGGTCAGGAATATCGCGCGGAACATGTAGAACGGTGTCAGGAACGCCACAAATGCCGCCACCCCCCAGAGCACGCGGTTGTCGCGCCAGGCATCGAGCAGGATCTCGTCCTTGGACCAGAAGCCGGCGAGCGGGAAGATGCCCGAGAGACTCAGCGACCCGATCACGAACGTCCAGAACGTAATCGGCATGTACTTCCGGAGCCCGCCCATCTGGCGCATGTCGAAGGTGTTCGTGGCGTGGTTCACGGAGCCGCTGCCGAGGAAAAGCAGGGCCTTGAAGAACGCGTGCGTGAAGAGGTGGAAGATCGCCGCCACATACCCGAACACACCAAGTGCGAGCATCATGTAGCCCAGCTGGCTCACCGTTGAGTAGGCCAGGACGCGTTTGAAGTCGGTCTGCACGAGGGCGATGGTCGCGGCGATAAGTGCCGTACCCGCACCTATCCACGCTACGGTTGTGGCCGCCTCGCTGGACGCTTCGAACACGGGGAAGAACCGCGCCACCAGGTACACCCCGGCCGCCACCATGGTCGCCGCGTGGATGAGCGCCGAAACGGGCGTTGGGCCCTCCATGGCGTCCGGGAGCCAGACATGGAGTGGGAACTGAGCGCTCTTGCCCGCAGCCCCCGCGAACACCCCGAGCGCGAACCATGTGATGACCCAGCCGGAGACCGCTCCCGCGATCGCGATTTCGTGGATCTCTGCGATGTCGAAGGTGCCGGTCCGGGTCCAGATCAGGAGCACAGCGGCCAGGAACCCGAGGTCGCCGATGCGGGTGATGATGAAGGCCTTCTTCGCCGCGGCGGCCGCGCTGGGCTTGTGGAACCAGAAGCCGATGAGCAGATAGCTGCAGAGGCCCACTAGCTCCCAGAAGATGAACATCATGAAGAGGTTGTCCGCGAGGACCAGGCCGAGCATCGACGCGGTGAACAGGCACATGTGGGCGAAGTAGCGCCCGTACCCCGGGTCGCCCTTCATGTAACCCGTGGAGTAGACCTGCACCAGGAACGAGACACTCGTGACCACCATCAACATCGCGGCCGTGAGGCCGTCGATGCGCACGCCGAGATTCACGGTCAGCGACCCGGCCGTGAACCACTCATGGGTGTACTGGGCCACCCCGCCATCCGCGTCGAGGACATCGAACAGGACGATCGTGCTCAGCGCCAGGGAGGCGCCAACTCCGAGGATGGCCAGCCAACCGGCAACCACCGGGAACTTGCGCCCAGAGGCCGCGATCACCCCCCAGGCCGCGAGCGGCGCAACGATGATCGCCCAGATCAGCCACTCGTCGGTCGATGGCACTTCGCGGACGTTCTCGGCGAGGAAGAGAGGCATGGGCTAGATCTTCCTCAGGATTTCGCGGGCCACGTGAGCTTTGCCGCTGGGGACGTAGAGCGTGCGCTCGTCGCGCATCGAAGCCTTCTCGCCATAGCCGACAGGTGGGACCACGCGGATGGCAAGGCCCTCCGCCGCGAACAGCTCCCTCCAGAGCTCCGCGACGTAAGCGTTCTTCACGGTCATGAACTCAACCCACATGAGCTACGACCTCAGCAGGTTGAGCGAGTCGACATCGACGGTCTGCCGGTTGCGGTAGACCGCCATGGCGAGCGCCAGGGCTACTGCGGCTTCGGAAGCCGCGACGGTAAGGACAAACAGGACGAACACGTGCCCCGTGACCGGCTGCGCCGACTCGCTGAAGCGCGCGAACGCGACTAGCGTCAGGTTCACTGCATTGAGCATGAGTTCGATGCCCATCAGGACGCCGATGATGTTGCGCTTGCTCAGAGCGACGAGCAGACCCGCGGCAAACAGCAGCGCCCCGACGGTCAGGAAGTGTTCCAGATCGAGCGTCACTCTCCCAGGTCCTCCTGCTCTTCCTCGTTGGAGCGGGCAAGCATCACCGCCCCGATGAGTGCCGCGGTCAGGAGCACCGCTGCGAGCTCGAACGGAAGGGCCCATGTGCTCAAGAGCGCCCGGCCCAGCTCACCGGTGCCAAGGGCCTCCGCTCCCGGGTCAGCCGCCACGACGGACCAGTCGGTCTCCCAGATCACGAAGATGAACACGGCAGCCAGCGCTACCGCGAGCATCGCCGCGGGAGCGAGCATCTTCGTTTCGGCGTTATCTCGCCCCGCGAGGGGCGTGAGGAAGATAGCGAAGAGGATGAGCACGGTGATCGCCCCGACGTAAATGAGCACCTGGACCATCGCCAGGAACTCGGCCGAGAGCATGAGGAAGAACCCTGCGACGCCGATGAACGACACGATAAGGAACAGGATGGCGTGGAGCAGGTTGCGAGCGACCAGCACGCCGCCCGCGGAGCCGAGTGTCACGACGCTCAGCGTCCAGAACCCGATGGTCACGCCCGCGCCCTCCATTACTGGCCCCCTCCGGAAGGGGTGTATCCAGTGGCTTCGTTCACCATGACTGGCCGGACCAACTGCTTCTCGGGCCGGTAGCCCATCAGCCGCGCCCATCCGACGATCAGGGCCACCGCCGCTGCAATGTTGATCGCGGCGAAGGCGTACACGACCACGTGTTCGTTCCAGTCAGGATTCTGGGCCCAGATGGTCTTCTGGGTTGCGACGATCACGAGATTGAAGAGCGCGATCGGCAGCATGTATTTCCACGCGAACGACATCAACTGGTCGATCCGGAGCCTTGGGAGCGTGCCGCGCGTCCAGATGAACACCAGATAGAACACCTGGGCCTTCGTAATCAGGATGAGCCAGCCGGGGACCCACTTCTCCAGCCCGAACAACCAGTAGCCGCCGAGGAAGACCGTAGAGCCGATCGCAGCGGCGCCGAGGGCGTAGCCGATGTCCATGCCGTAGAACAGCCCCCACTTCATACCCGAGTACTCGGTCAGGTACCCGGCAACGATCTCCGACTCGGCCTCGGCGATGTCGGCAGGCGTCCGGTTGAGTTCGGCGCTGGCGCTAATGAAGAACACGATGAACGAGATCGGCAGCAGCCAGGCCAACATGATCCCGGCCTCCCGCTGCCAGATCACCATCTCGTTCAGGTTCAGGCTGCCGGTCATGAGGGCCACCGAGAGCAAGGCAATGACGAGCGGGATCTCGTAGCTAATCGACATCGCCACGATGCGCATAGACCCAAACAACGAGTACTTGTTGTTGTGGCTCCAGCCCGCCATGAACGCTGCCAGGACCGGGAGCGAGGTCACTGCGACCACGTAGAGCAGCGAGTTCGGGATGTCGGCGATGATCATGTTCGGCCCGAAGGGGATGACCGCGATCAGCATCACCGCAGGCGCGACGAACACGATAGGCGCGATGTACATCACGACCTTGTCGGCGCTCCTTGGCGTGAGTGCCTCCTTCTGGATCAGCTTGATTGCATCGGCGATTGGCTGGAGCAGCCCGAACGGGCCCACCCGATTGGGGCCGAAGCGCGACTGGATGCGGCCGATGAGTTTCCGTTCGCCATACACCCCGACGATGAGCTGGGAAGGCAGGATGAAGATGAGGAACCCGGCCACGAACCCGATGATCGGCGAGACGATGTAGGCCGCTTCGCTGCCAAGCATCCTGTCGACGAACTCCAGGATCTCCCGCGAGAGATTGCCCAGGTCACGAATGTCGTACCAGTTGTCGGAGACGAGCGCGGGGAGGGCCATCAGCGGTCGATCTCCCCGACGACGATATCGACCGAGCCGAGCGCCACAATGGCATCGGCCACCGTACCGCCAACGGTCATCTCCTTCAGGACGCTGAGGTTGATGAACGACGGGGGCCGGATGTGGAAGCGATAGGGCGAGGGGCCCTCATCGCTCACCACGTAGTAGCCGAGCTCCCCGCGCGGCGATTCCACCCGCGCGTATGCCTCACCCTCCGGCGGCCTGAGCGCCAGCGGGATCTGCGTGGAGTGGGGGCCACCCGGCAACGCATCCAGCGCCTGCTCGACGATCCGGCAGCTCTGGCGGACTTCCTCGAGCCGAACGATGAACCGGTCGAACGCATCGCCCTGGTGACCGAGCGGGATGTCGAAATCGTACTGTTCGTACCCGCAGTAAGGGTCCGCTTTGCGGATGTCCCAGGCCACACCACTGCCTCGCAGCATCGGCCCGCTGAGGCTGGCGTTGATCGCCATCTCGGGCGGTATCACCGCCACGTTCTTCGAACGCACAAGGAAGATCTCGTTGCCGAGCAGGAGGTCGGTGAGATCGTCCACGAGCCGGGGAAAGTCGCGGAGGACCTGTCGGCATGCCGGTTCGAACTCCTTCGGGAGGTCGAACGCCACGCCACCGATGCGCATGTAGTTGCACGTCAGCCGGGCGCCGCAGGTCATCTCGAAGAGGTCCAGGATCTTCTCGCGGTCACGGAAGCCCCACATCACCGGGGTCTGCCAGGCGCCGGTGTCGTTGGTGAACGCGCCGATGGCCATGCAGTGGCTGGCCATGCGCTGGAGTTCGGCCATGATTACGCGGATGGCGCTCCCGCGGGCGGGGACTTCGATGCCGGCGAGCTTCTCAACCGCCAGGCAGTACCCCAGGTTGTTGGACATGCTCGAAAGGTAGTCCGTCCTGTCGGTGAAGGGGATGTTCTGGGTGTACGTGCGTTCCTCGGCCAGCTTCTCCATCGAGCGGTGGAGGTAGCCCATGATCATCTCCGCGTCGACGACGCGCTCGCCGTCCACGGTGGCGCGGATCCGGAAGACACCGTGGGTCGAAGGATGCTGCGGCCCGATGTTGATGACGAAGGGCTCGGTCTGCAGCGGGCTGGTCATTCCACCACTCTCACGGGAGGCTCGTTGCGTGGGGAGGTCCCGGCGAATTCACTCAGGCCGGGTTGCAACCCGCCGGGGAGCGAGAGAAAGTCCTTCCGCAGCGGCCAGCCGGGGAACCCCTCCCAGAGCAGGATGCGGTGGAGGTTCGGATGGCCTTCGAACACGATGCCGAACATGTCGTAGGCCTCACACTCCTGCATCCATGCCCCGTGCCAGACATCGACAAGGCTCGGCGCGCTCGGGTTCTCCCGGTCAGGGACTTCCAGCTTCACGCAGCACGCCTGGTTCTTGTTGAGGGATTGCAGATGACAGACGACCTCGAGGTGATCCCACCAGTCCACTCCGCAGAGGTTGGTGAGAAACACGAAGTTCGTCTCCGCGTCGTCTCGCAGGGCGCGTAGCGTCTCAACCCAGGCCTCGGGCTTGATGTAGGCCGCCACCCCGGTGCTCCGGGCGACGGAGCCGGGGACCAGCCGCTCGGCAGCGGCCCTGGCTTCGTCGCCGGTCCAGGTGTGCGTGCCGGCTACCGCCATTCGAGCGCCCGCTTTCGCCACTCGTAGAGGAGCCCGAGGAACAGGATCCCGATGAATGTCATCCCGAGCAGGTACCCCTCCGTGCCGACATCCGCCAGGACCACTCCCCACGGGAACAGGAACACCAACTCAACATCGAACAGCACGAACAGCAGAGCGACGTAGTAGAAGCGGAAGTTGAACTGCGGGACGCTCGGTCCCTCGGTGCGGATACCGCACTCGTAGGTGTCATCCTTCACGGGGTCGGAGGCCACATCCGGCCGGATCCCGACGAACTTGAGCGCCCACGAAGTCACCACCGCCCCGAGGGGAAAGATGATGGCCAGGATGACGATGATTCCGAGGTGGCCGTATTCGCTGAGCACGCCGCCGCCCGCTTGTGAAATCTGTCTTAAAGTCCGGGCGCACTATAGCACGGGCCTCAAGGCGGGCAAAGGACGGGGAGTCTCAGAGTAGACCTGGCGCAGGGCAGCAAAAAGGCCGCCCGCAGAAGACCACGCTTGCGCCCCCAGGTGATCGCTTCTGCAGGCGGCCGTTTTCGCCCTTTGAGGGGCGGTGGGGGCCGTTAAGCCCACAACGGCATATTCGGCTCCCCACAGGGTAGGGTGAGCAACAGAGGGCAACCCACCAGTAAAATGCAGGCAAAACTCTCCAAGAGCCTTCCAGACGTGCCTTATCCCGTTGTCGGACTCATCGGTTGCGGCCACATCGGCCGCTTTCATTCGCGCAACATCCGCGGGGCGATTCGCTCGGAACTGGTACCTGCCCAGTACGCAGCGACCTGTGACCTGGACCTTGAGCGGGCTCGCGCATTCGCCGACATCGTCGGCGCCGATGTCGCGACAAGCGACGCCCAGACGCTGCTCGCGGACCCGCGCCTCAACGCTGTCTACATCTGCACCGAAACCTCCGCTCATCCAGCGCTGGTGGAGGCAGCCGTGGAGCGAGGGCTGGCAATCTTCTGCGAGAAGCCGCTGGCCATGTCCATCGAAGCGGTCCGGCGGATGGCGGCGCTCACCCGCGACGCGGGGGTGGTCAACCAGGTGGGCCTCGTGCTCCGGTACTCTCCCGTCTACACCGTGCTTGCCGACCTGATGTCCAATCACGACCTCGGGCCGCTGCTCACAGCGCACATGCGCGACGACCAGGTCTTCCCCATCGAAGGGCACTATCGCAGCACCTGGCGGGGCGACCCCGCCCGCACCGGCGGCGGCACGCTGGTCGAGCACTCGATCCACGATGTCGACGTCTTCCACTGGCTGTTCGGGCCCATCGAGAGGGTCCGCTGCCATACCCGCGTCACCACGGGCCACGACGGGATCGAGGATGTCGCCATGGCCACTTTCCAGCACGAGGGCGGCCACCAGACCACGCTCAGCTCGATCTGGCACGCCGTGGAGTCACGCCGCCTGACGCGCCGCCTGCTCGAGGTGTTCTTCGAGCGTGGATGGTTCTGGACCGAGCATGACTTCCTCGGGCCGATCCGGTACGCGCTGGCTGAAGGCCCGGAAGTCGAACTGACCTCCGAGGAAGTGCTCGACCGCTACGTCAGCCTCGCCGGGTTGAGCGAGCTGGAAGCCGACCTTGCGCGGCAGGGGATGCTCGAGGATGTCCGGTTCCTGCAGGCGGTGGCGGACGGCCGGCCAGCATTCCCCGACTTCGCCGTTGCGCTGCGCGCCCACGAGGTCGTGGCTGCCTGCTATCGGTCCGCCGCCGAAGGGGCTGAGCTGCCGGTTCCATAACAAGCCATATGCCCCGGCTATGGCACAGAGGTGTCGCCGGTTTACGCGTCAATAGCGCTCTTGTAGATTGTGGCGACCACCATCTCCGCCAGCCAACCGCACCGGCTTGCGCTTCGAGGAAGCTATGTCCACTGACACCCTCAAGGATCTCTATGCCCTCGGGGAGGCGCCGCCGCTCGGCCACATCCCCGCCACCATGCACGCGCAGCTCATCCGCCAGTCTCGCTTCGGTGAGCCGCGGCAGGCATTCCAGTCCGAGGTCGTGCCCGTCCCGGAAATCGGCCCCGAAGACGCGCTCGTCTACGTCATGGCCGCCGGGGTGAACTACAACAACGTCTGGGCAAGCCTTGGCACGCCGGTCGATGTCATCGCCGCCCGGCAACGGGGCGGCGAAACCGAAGACTTCCATATCGGCGGAAGTGACGCCTCTGGAATCGTCTACGCGGTCGGCTCGAATGTGAAGAATCTCAAAGTCGGGGACGAAGTCGTCGTCCACTGTGGCAGCTGGGATGTGAACGCCCCGGAGGTGCTCTCGGGCGAAGACCCCATGTTCAGCCCCTCGTTCAAGATTTGGGGCTACGAGACCAACTGGGGCTCGTTTGCCCAGTTCACAAAGGTCCAGGCTCACCAGTGCATGCCCAAAGCGCCACAGCTGACGTGGGAGGCTGCTGCCGCGCCAACTCTCGTGGGCGCCACCGCCTATCGCATGCTCTTCGGCTGGCCACCGCACGACGTCCGTGAGGGCGACGTGGTGTTGGTGTGGGGTGGAGCCGGCGGGCTTGGTTCTATGGCCATCCAGCTCGCGGCGCTCAAGGGAGCGAAGCCCGTGGCGGTGGTCTCGAACGAGGCCAAGTACGACTTCTGCAAGCGCCTGGGCGCCATCGGCTGCATCAACCGCAAGGACTTCGACCACTGGGGCCGGCTACCTGCCTGGGACGACGCCGAGACGATGGGGAAGTTCACCGTCGGTGCGCGGGCATTCGGCAAAGCACTCTGGGATGTGCTCGGCGAGCGCAAGAACCCGCGGATCGTCTTCGAACACCCGGGCCAGGACACCATCCCAACCTCCATCTTCGTCGCCGACAACGGCGGGATGGTCGTTATCTGCGCTGGGACGAGCGGCTACAACGCCGATGTTGACCTGCGGTACCTCTGGATGCGCCAGAAGCGGCTGCAGGGCTCGCACTTCGCCAACGATGAGCAGGCGAACGCCTTCAACGACCTGGTCGTCGCGGGCAAGGTGGACCCCTGCGTTTCCCGCGTATTCCCGTTCGAGGAGACCGGCGAGTGCCATCAGCTCATGTACGAAAACTCGCAGCCCGACGGGAACATGGTGATCCTCGTCGGCGCGCCACGCGAAGGGATGACGACGGTTTCCTGACCCCGGGCGCGCCGGGCCACGCCGCCCACGTGCGCTGACTCCCGGGAAGCATCCATAATGCGATGCCTCCTTCACTACCCTCTGTCGAAAGGCGACCTGACTATGGTGAAGCTCCCCATCATCCGTTCCATGATGTCCGTCCCTGGGATCCGCGAACGGTTCATCGAGAAGGCGCGGGACATCCCGGCCGACATCATCCTGTTCGACCTTGAGGACTCGGTTGCGTTCGCCGACAAGCCGAAGGCCCGCGAGATCGTGAAGGGCGTCCTTCCCGACTTCCCCAAGAAGGGCCGCATGGTGTTCGTCCGGCCGAACGATCTGACCACCGGGCTGCTGGAAGAGGACCTTGAGGCAGTGGTCCGTCCCGGGCTCGACGGCATCCATCTGCCCAAGACGCACAACCCGGAGACGCTGGTCCAGGTCGACCACTATCTGACGCTGCTGGAAAAGACGCAGGGTATGGAGCCCGGCACCGTGAAGCTCATCCCGTGGATCGAGTCGACAGAAGGCATGGCCAAAGTGGAGGCGATCTGCTTCAGCTCCGGCCGCCTGATAGGGGCCTCGATGGGCGCCGAGGACTACGTCACCAGCCTCGGCGTCATGCGCACCCGTGGCGGCGTCGAGATCGAGTATGGCCGGGCCCGGATGGCGAACGCTGCCATGGCGGCGAATCTTGTACCCATCGACTGCCCCGAGCCCGACTACCAGGACATCGAGCACTTCGAACGGGACATTACCCACGCACGCGTCCTCGGCTACCGCGGCAAGTACTGCATCCATCCGACCCAGGTCGATGTGGCCAACCGCGTCTTCGCCCCGCCGGACGATGAGCTGGATTGGGCGAAGCGCGTCGTCGAAGCCTACGAAGAGGGCGAACGGCAGGGACTCGGCGCAGTCGGGCTCGACGGCAAGATGATCGACCGGCCCATCTACCTGCGGGCAGTCGACATCGTTGAGTGGCAGAGTGATATCGAGGCCCGCGAGCGGGCCCTCGCCGGAAGCTGAACCATGGCCCGCGACTTCGCCGCCGACATCCTCGACCCTATCGCCCGCGAGATCGTGAGCAACGTCGGGGTGTGGGTCGACCGCGAGGTCCGGCCCAGCGCTTCCGAGTTCGAGCACGCAGACGAGTTCCCCGAGCCGCTACTCAAGGGGATGTCCGACATGGGCCTGTTCGGGATCAAGATCCCGGAGAGCTACGGCGGGCTCGACCTGACGTTCGAATGCTACGCGGGGGTCTGCATCGAACTCGCAAGGGGGTGGATGAGCCTCGCCGGCATCATCAACACGCATGTGCTCGTCGGTTACGCCATCAACGAGTACGGCACCACGGAGCAGAAGGACTACTACCTCCCAAAGCTCGTGGAACCGGAGATGCGATGTGCGCTGAGCATCACCGAACCTGACGCTGGCTCCGATGCCCAGGCCATCAAGACGACCGCCCGCCGCGACGGCGACGACTATGTCATCAACGGCCAGAAAATGTGGGTCACGAACGGCCATCGCGCCGGTGTCTACCTCGTCATGACCAAGACCGACCCCAACGCCGAACCGCGACACCGCGGGATCACCGCGTTCCTGGTCCCCCACGACACCCCCGGCTTCATCAAAGGCAAGAAGTTCGAGAAGCTCGGCTACAAGGGCGTCGAGACGACCGAACTTTCCTTCGAGGATGCGCGCGTCCCGGCGAGCGCGGTGTTGGGGGGCCAGGAGGGGAGCGGCTTCCAACACATTATGTCCGCACTTGAAGTTGGCCGAGTCAACGTCGCCGCCAGGGGAGTCGGCGTCGCTCAGGCGGCCTTCGACGACGCCATACGCTATGCCCAGAAGCGTGAAGCGTTCGGTGTACCCATCATCCAGCACCAGGCCCAGCAGATCAGGCTCGCGGAGATGGCGACGAAGATCCGCGCTGCCCGGCTGCTAACGTTCGACGCGGCGCGCAAGAAGGACGCCGGCGAACGCAGCGATCTCGACGCCGGCATGGCGAAGCTGTTCGCGACGGAGATCGCCCAGGAGGTGGTCCTCGACGCCATGCGTATTCACGGCGGAGTGGCCTACAGCAAGGAGCTACCGCTTGAACGGTACTACCGCGACGCCCCTCTGATGATCATCGCCGAGGGCACAAGCGACATCCAGAAGCTGGTCATTACCCGCAACCTCCTCCGCGACTACCCGGTATGATTCCCCACGACAGCACCACGTCCCGGACCTGTGGCTTTAGTGGGTCGTCATGTCCCTTGTGTCTTCGTGGTTCGAGACAAGGCGGAGCCACCTCATGACCGTGCATGATGGCCGGGACAAGTTCGGCCGATACTACGAGGACTTTGTCGTCGGCGATGTCTACAAGCACTGGCCCGGCAAAACGATCACGGAGGAGATGGACCACCTCTTCTGCGACATGACGATGAACCACCACCCCCTCCACTCCGACCGCTGGTATGCCGAGGAGGAGAGCCAGTTCGGGCAGAACGTGGTGGTGGGCAACCTGGTCTACTCACTGCTGCTCGGAATGAGCGTCGCCGATGTCTCGGGGAAGGCCATCGCCAACCTCGAGATCGAGAGCCTCCAGCACACGAAGCCCACCTTCCATGGCGATACCATCCGGGGCGAAACTACTGTGCTCGACAAAGTCGAGTCCTCCAGCAAGCCGGACCGCGGCATCGTCACCGTCGAGACGCGGGGCTTCAACCAGCGGGGCGAGGAAGTCTGCTACTTCCGGCGCAAAGTCATGGTCCCGAAGCGCCCAGACCGAGGCTGACCGTGTCGTGACGCCCGTACGCGACATCCAGCTCATTCGACCGCACGGTTCGCGCCAATGCCTCCCGAACGTGGGACTGAGCCCTCAGTCCATACGCTCCGCGCCGTCCGGGGACGGCCCAGGCCTGGTGATCGTCACCCGGTGCGGGTAGGGGATCTCGATTCCTTCTTCGTCAAACCGCTTCTTGACCGCCGCCCTGAGTGCGCCGGTGACCTCCCACTGTTTCCCGGCTCGCACGTCTCCCGTCACCTTCACCTCCACGCTGTTCTCGCCGAGCGCATCGACCCGCAGGACCGCCGGCGCCTTGAGGATGTCTTCCGCGCGCTCGATCGCAACCTCCTCGCAAACCTCGTTCACCACGCGCACAACGCGATCGATGTCCTCCTCGTAGGCGACCCCGATATTCAGGTTCACCCGGGAGAACCCCCGCGTCATGTTGGTAGCGATGGTGATGGCGCTGTTGGGCACGACATGGACGTGACCGTCGAGGTCCCGGAGCACGGTGCGGCGGGGATTGAGCTCGATGACTTCGCCGGCGACTCCACCGACGCGGACGACATCGCCAACCCGGTACTGGTCCTCGGTGAGGATGAACATGCCGTTGATGACATCGCGGACGAGCGTCTGCGCCCCAAGGCCGAGCGCGATGCCGGCCACGCCGACGCCCGCAATCAGCGCCGAAACGTTCAGGCCAAGCTGTGACAGCAACAGCCCGATCCCGACGAAGCCGATGAACAACGCGCCCAGCCAGTTCAGCGTCGAGGCCAGCGTCTTGGCGCGGCGCTCCACCGAGACCATGTCCTGGTCGCCTCGCATCCGCCCGGCCCGCTCCACCGCGCGCTGGAAGAAGCGCACCACGAACGCCCGGTAAAGCCACCACGAGATGATCAGGAACCCAAGGATGACCACCAGGGCAGTGGCGTTGGCGTCCAGCCAGGCCTCCCAGTCGTCCCAGCTTGCCGGGTTGAAGAGGAACGGGATCATGTCGCACTGCTCAACGGCGCGAGACTCTGGAGCAGCCGCTTCACGCCGGCTCCCTCGAACGCAACGACGAGTTCGACGTCGTTCCCGCGACTCTGGGTGCTCACCACCACTCCAGCACCGAACTTCGGGTGGGCCACCCGGTCACCCGCGTTGAATGCCGCCGCGGCTGGCCGGAAGGTTTCGTCCGGAGGCGGGGAAGTGGCCGTCTGAAGGTACGAGCGCTTCGCGCCTCCGTGCGGTTGCAGCAGCCCTCCCGGGATGTCCCCCAGGAATCGCGATGGCGGGTTCACCTGCGCGCCGCCCATCGTGTAGCGGCGGTACGCTCGCGTGAGATAGAGGGCGTCCTTCGCCCGCGTGATGCCGACATAGGCCAGCCGGCGCTCCTCCTCCATCTGGCGCGGGTCATCGAAGCTCCGGATGTGCGGCAGCACTCCCTCCTCCATTCCGACCATGAACACGATCGGGAACTCCAGCCCCTTGGCCGTGTGCAGCGTGATGAGCGTGACCGCTTCCACTCCCTCGCGCATCTCGTCGACATCGGCCACAAGAGCCACATCGTGGAGGAACGTCGCGAGGTCGCGCCCCTCCTCACCCACATCCTCGTACTGGCTCATCACAGACCGCAGCTGGAGCACGTTCTCGAGACGCTCCTCGCCCTCGGGGTCGCCGTCACGGAGATAGGTGGCGTATCCCGTGCTCGTCAGCACCGCATCCAGCAACTCCGGCAAGGGCGCATCTACCTTTGTGCGCAGCGATTCGATGATGTGGACGAATTCGCGCACGGCGGTCAGCGAACGCCCCGCGATGCCACTTTCCACCCGGCCCGACGACACCTCCTCACACGCGTCCCAGGTTGAGATCCCGGACTCCGCTGCAATGGCCCGGAGCCTTTCGATGGTGCGGTCGCCGATCCCGCGGCCGGGGACGTTGATGATCCGTAGCAGGCTGGCCTCGTCGCCACGGTTGTGGAGGACGCGAAGGTACGCGATGAGATCCTTGATTTCACGCCGTTGATAGAAGCGGACCCCACCTATCAGCCGGTACGGGATGCGATGCCGCAGCAGCGCCTCCTCCAGGGGGCGGGATTGAGCATTCGTCCGGTACATGACGGCCACGTCGCTGTACGTCCTCCCGGTCGATGCCAGGCGTTCGACCTCCCGCGCCACGAACTCGCCCTCTTCCTCGTCGTTGTAGGCGTCGTACGTGACGATGAGGTCCCCACCCCCGCGGTCGGTCCAGAGCTTCCGTTCCTTCCGGTTCGGGTTCCTGCCGATAACCGCGTCCGCCGCATCGAGGATGGCCTGGGTCGAGCGGTAGTTCTGCTCCAGCAGGTAGGTTGTGCACCCGGGGAAGTCGCGTTCGAAGTTCTGAATGTTGCGGATGTCGGCGGAACGCCACGAGTAAATGCTCTGGTCGGGGTCCCCAACGACGCAGATGTTGCCGTGTTCGCTCGCCAGCTGGCGCGCCAAAACGTACTGGGCGATGTTCGTGTCCTGGAACTCGTCCACAAGCACGTGCAGATAGCGCCCGGCGTACTTCTCCAGCGTCTCCGCGCTCTCGCGAAAGAGGCGCACGCTCTCGACGAGCAGGTCGTCGAAGTCGAGCGCGGAGGCCGCGCGCAGCACCGCGTCGTACCGCTCGAAGGCTCGCCCGGCAACCTCGCTGAAGTAGTCCTGGCTCCGGCGGCCGTACTCATCCGTGGTGATGAGTTCGCTCTTGGCGTGGGATACGGCCGAGAGCACAGCTCGCGGGCTGAACCGCCGCGGATCGACATTCATGTCCTCGAGGATGCGCTTCATCAGCCCGACCTGGTCGGCGTCGTCGTAAATGACGAAGGTGCGGGGGATGCCGATCTGCTCACCGTCGATGCGCAGCCAGCGCGCGCACATCGCGTGGAATGTACCGAGGCTAAGCGCGGAGGCATCCTCGCCAAGGAGCCGCTCGGCGCGTTCGCGCATTTCCCGCGCCGCCTTGTTCGTGAAGGTGACGGCCAGTATCCGCCAGGGAGGTACGCGCCGCTCCCGCACGAGGTAGGCGATGCGCTGTGTGATGACCCTTGTCTTCCCGCTCCCGGGGCCAGCGAGGATCAGCACCGGCCCATCGCCGTGGGTCACTGCCGATTGCTGAGGCTCGTTCAGTCCTTCGGTGACAGAGGGCAGGGCATTGGCGGCAGTCACAGGGCCATCCTATCACTCGCCCCGGGAGCGTTGGCAGCAAATGTGCAGGCACCTGAGCGATTTCGGATGGCCGGTTGGAAGGCCGATGTTATACTCGGTTTCGGAGGGGCGGCGGCCCCCGGCGCCTCCGGAGGTGTGAATGGACTCCATCAGCTGGCCGGGCGGGTCCTGGGAAGCGACCCTGCGGCTCATTCTGGTGGTCGGTGGCATCTACGTCGCGGCAATGTGGGCGACGCTTGTCTTCTGGGCGTACCGGGACATCCGCCAGCGGACGCGCGACCCGATTATCCAGACCGTCGCCATTCTCCTCGTCCTGTTCTTCTTCCTGCCGGGGCACTGGATTTATCTGATCCTCCGCCCGCGTTACACGCTCACAGAGCTCTACGAACGGTCTCTCGAGGAAGAAGCGCTCCTCCAGGAACTTGAGGACCAGAAGTCCTGCCCTACCTGCAAACGCCGCGTCTACGAGGAGTACCTGATCTGCCCCTCGTGCCGGACGCAGCTCAAGGAGCCTTGCCGCTCATGCGCCAAGCCGCTGAGCTACGCGTGGATGGCATGCCCGTTTTGCGGGCTCGAAAAGCCCCCGCGAGAGGTCTTCCCCGTACGTGCAGCCAGGCCGGCGCTTCCCGGCGCTTCGCCCTCGAATGGGCGAGAGACTCGACCCGCTCAAAGGCCGTCGCCACCCACCCCGGTCGCGGCGCAACCCCCTCCCGCGCGAGCGTCGACGCGTCCGGCGAACACGGTGACGCGGCAGCGAACCCCGGCTCAACCCCAGGCTGAGCAGCGGCGCGATCCCTTCGAGCCGCAGAAAACCCATGACCCCTTCGCCCCGGCAAAACGTGAGCAGCCACCTCCGAAAGCCCAGGCCGACGACGGCGTCATCGACGCAACACTCGGGCCAGAGCCGGAACGCAGCTAGTTAGACTGCCGCCCCCGCGGCCCATACCGCCTGGAACAATACCGAGCCCTCAAGCAGGGCAGCCATGCGATCCAGCTTCCTCTGGCCATGGAACCGGGTCCGATCCCAGATCCCTTCGAGCGCGATCACGGTGTTCTCGGTGTCGTTCGCGGAGAGCAGCACGGGGACACCCATCGCCCGCGCGGCGTCGAAGACATAGTCACTGGGGTGCCTTCCACCACTGAGGATGAGCACATTAGGCGACGCCCGGAGAGCCGCCAGGTGCATGTCCGTCTTGTCGAACCGGCCGACCACAGCCTTGCTCTCGAAGCGCAAGAAGTACGGCTGCCCCGCATCCGAACCGATCGGCGCGATGACCAGGTAGTCGGATGTCGCCTCGGCGGGCTCACCCTCGACGAGGACCTCCGCCCGCAAAAGCGCCCGGATCTCGGAGACGCTGAAGCCCGCGAGGACCCGATCCTCCGGAAGCGCAACAACCGGCACCCCGCCGAGTTCGGATGGGACGCTCTCCAAAGCCGTCACGGGGACGTCGGTTACTACCACCGCGACAGGCTGAACCCCCGCCGGAACTTCCCCCGGGACGCTCCCTCTCGTGACCAGCACCACCGACCCCACGGCGCCGAGCGACTCCACGTTCCCCTCGACCACGAGAGCCGTCCCTGGCCCGCGATCGGCGATCGTGGAGACGTCAATGGTCGAGGCCGAAGTGCCGGGCACGAAGTCGAGTCCGGCGTAAAAGGCAGCGTCCTCGGCGGCGCGATCGCCATCGGCGATGCGGGCCAGCTGCGCCGCAGTGCCCTGGTACGCCAGGTGCCTCGCGATTGCCGCCGCCACGCCGGTCTTACCGGCCCCGGGTTGTTCGGAAACGACTGAGATAACCGGCAAGCCCAATCCCCTTCGTCGGCGCGAGCGCCAGGTGGATTGTGGCGAAATGCACGAATTCCGGCAAACCGGCTGGGCCGGGAGGAGAGCATCGATACAATGGCTTGATGCCGCTCCGCGCAACGCGAACGTTTTTCGTCGAGCCAGTACTCCCGCCCCAATTGCAGCCGCTAACCCGGCTCGCTTACAACCTGCGGTGGGCATGGGATACCGCAACGCAGGACCTCTTCCAGGAACTCGCGGCCGGTCGCTGGGACCAGCTTGGCCGGAATCCCGTCAGACTCATCCAGTCGCTGACGGAGGACGACAAGCAACAGCTGTCGCGCAACGAAGACTTCCTCTCCCGCCTCGGCGCCACGGTGGAGTCGCTGGATGCCTATCTCGGCCGGCCGCGTCGCGTGCCAGTGCCGGAGCTCAGCGAGAGGGATGTCATCGCGTATTTCTCGCTGGAGTTCGCGCTGGCCGAGTGCCTGCCGAACTACTCCGGGGGCCTTGGCGTGCTCGCCGGCGACCACCTGAAGTCCGCCAGTGACCTCGGACTTCCGCTCGTGGGGGTCGGACTGCTGTACAGCCAGGGCTACTTCCAGCAATCCCTCCGGCCTGACGGCTGGCAGATCGAGGAATACGACGAGACCGATCTGACCTCCCAGCCCGTGCGTCCGGTGGTGGGGGAGGGGGGAGACCAGGTTAGCGTTACTGTGCCCATAGACGGCCGCGAAGTCCGGGCCGCCATCTGGCGGATAGATGTCGGACAGGTCCCGGTGTTCATGCTGAACACGAACGTCGATGGCAACTCACCGGTAGACCGCAGGATCACGGGAACGCTCTATGGCGGCGACCTCCAAATGCGGATCGAGCAGGAAATCGTCCTTGGGATAGGTGGCGTGCGAGCCCTGAAGGCGCTGGGATACACACCGGCGGTGTGCCACATGAACGAGGGCCACTCGGCGCTGCTGGGGCTGGAACGCATCCGCTCCCTGATGGGCGACGCGGACGCAACCTTCGAGGAAGCCCGTCTTCCCGTCGCCGCCTCATCGATCTTCACGACGCACACCGCCGTCGCGGCCGGGATCGACCTCTTTCCACCAGACCTGCTCAAGCGGGAACTCGAGCCGTATTACCGGTCTCTCGGCCTGGACGACGAGGGATTCTTCGGGTTGGGCAGGATCGGCCCCGAAGACGGCAACGAGCCGTTCTCCATGGCCCTGCTCGGCCTCCGTCTGAGCGACTCGCGCAACGGCGTCTCGCGGCTCCATCGCGGAGTGGCGCAACGGCTCTGGAACGAGGCCTGGGCCGGACTTCCAGAACAGCAGGTCCCCATCGGGTCGGTGACGAACGGCGTGCACCTGCCCTCGTGGGTATCCCGCGAGATGGCGGAGGTCTACGACACACATCTCGGTCTGGGTTGGCGGGACAACCCCACTCAAGCGGGCCTCTGGGACCCGGTTGAGTCCGTCGACGCGGCAACGCTGTGGAACGCCAGGAGCCAGGCTCGCCGCCGCCTGGTCGCAACCGTCCGCGAAGCCGCGCGGCAAAGCCCTCTGCGACGCTCTGCCCATGGCCAGGCAACCAGTTCGCGAGAAATGTTCGACCCGGGCACGCTGACGGTCGGATTCGCTCGACGTTTCGCAGCCTACAAGCGAGCCACGCTGCTGTTCCGGAACCCTGACCGCCTCGCGCGCATCCTGAACAATCCCGAGCGCCCCGTCCAGGTGATATTCGCAGGCAAGGCTCATCCCCGCGACGAAGCCGGCAAGCAGCTGATCCGCGAGGTAATCCACTTCAGCCAGCTGCCCGAGTTCCGGGACCGGGTCACGTTCGTCGAGCACTACGATGTCGGAATCGCGCGGGACCTCGTCCAGGGTTGCGATATCTGGCTGAACACACCGTTGCGGCCACTTGAGGCCAGCGGAACCTCGGGCATGAAGGCGTGCGCCAACGGGACGTTGCATATGAGCGTGCTCGACGGCTGGTGGCATGAGGCGTACGTGCCCGGCACAGGCTGGGATATAGGCCGCGACCGCGTGAGTGACGATCCTGAGCTCCAGGACGCGTTCGACGCGGAGGCCGTGTACGACCTGCTCGAGTACGAGGCCGCGCCTCTGTTCTACTCGCGGGACAGCGAGTCGGGTCTGCCGAACGCCTGGATCGACCGCATGCGCCGGACGATCACCAGTTACGCGCCCGTCTACAACACCGACCGGATGGTAGCCGAGTATGCGCACGAGTCCTACGAGCCCGGCGCAGCCGCGTGGCACCAGCTCAGCCGGGATGGCCTGGCCACCGCGCGCGAGCTCGCAGGTTGGAAGGATCGGGTGCGGGAGTGCTGGAGCCGAGTCCGGATCCTGGGCGTGCAGGACGACCTTGGCAGTCCGGTGGTCGCTCTACCCGAGGACCGGGCTGTGACGGTAGAGGTCCGGGTCGAACTTGGGGGACTCGACCCCGCGGACGTTGCGGTCCACGCGCTCATCGGTCCCGCCCTCCAATCCGGGGAAGTGACGGCTCAGCGCGAGGTCCTGCTCGCTCCGGACACAAGCGGCGGTGGCCCCGGGGTGCTGTATCGGGGTTCGTTCGAGCCGCCCATGGCTGGCTCGCTGGGATATGCGGTCCGCCTGATGCCCTGCCACGCAGCGCTTGCGGATCCGTTCAGCCGCGGCCTTGTGCTCTGGAGCCAGGCCGGGCAGTAGCCCGGCGGCGCTCATCGGCATACGCTTCGCCGATGGCAGACAAACGGCTTCTGGTTGTTGGCGCCGGGACCATGGGGAGCGCCCATGCCCGGATGATCGCGGCGGGACGAGTGCCCGGCGTTGAGCTTGCTGGCGTGGTCGACCTCGACGGTGTCCGCGCACTCGAACTGGCGAACAGCCTCTCGTCCACGGCACATGGCGACCTCTCGCGCGCCCTGGTGGAGACCAAACCCGACCTCGCCTACGTCGCCACCCCCGATGCGCTCCACCGCGGGCCGGTCGAGGCGTTGGCGCGGGCCGGTGTAGCCATTCTGGTCGAGAAACCACTCGCGACCACGGTGGAGGACGCCGAAGCGATGGTGGCGGCCGTGGGGGAGGCCGGAGTGTATGCAGAGGTCAACTTCAGCAACCGGTGGAACCCACCCTTCGCCGAGGCGCGCCGCAGCATCGAATCTGGGGAGATCGGCGAAGTCCGTTCGTTCAACGTCCGCTTGAACAACCCCGTCTCTTCTCCGCGGGACCAGCTCGCGTGGAGTTCCGGGACGACACCGGCCTGGTTCCTGATGTCCCACTGCCTGGACCTCGCCTACTGGCTCGGCGGGAAGCGCGCCGCGACCGCCTATGCCTCTGGTGGGCGAGGGGTTTTAGCCGACGCCGGGACGAACACCTGGGACTGGATCCATGCCCTGGTCCGCTATCACGACGGCAGCGACGGGATCTTCGAAAGTCTCTGGATTCTGCCGGACTCGTGGCCCGGCCAGGTTGAGTTCAGTTTCCGGGTCGCGGGGACGAAAGGCGCCATCGATGTCGACACCACGCGCCAGAACCTCACCATCGCCTCCGAGCGTCACCGCTTCCCGCCGACCATCCAGTGGGCGCCACAGCGCATGACCGCGTTCCTCAGGGCGATGGAAGGGACTGGCCGGACTCGCGTCTCATTCGAGGACGGTCTGGAGACAACACGGATCCTCGTCGCCATCCACAAGAGCCTGGACTCCGGCGAGGTGGAACGGCTCTGACGGGGACGCCCGTATACTCGGACTCAAATGACTATCCACATTGTGGGGCTCGGGCCAGCGGGGCGGGAGCTGCTGACTTCGGAAACGCTTGACCTGCTTGGCTCCGGCATCCCCATCCTGTTGCGCACGCGCCATCACCCCACGGTCGCGGAACTCGACCCGGACCGGCGCTGGCCATCGTGCGACCACCTGTACGAGTCCGGGGCCTCGTTCGAGGACATCTACCGGCGGGTCGCCGAGCACGTGTTCGAGCAAGCCCGCACGGGAGCTCTCGTGTTCGCTGTGCCCGGGAACCCGCTCATCGCTGAGAAGTCGGTAGCGCTGCTGCTTGAAAGGTGCGCCGCCGCGGGCGTGACGACGCGCCTCCATGCCGCGCTCGGATACCCCGATGTGGCGGCGACCGCGCTCGGGCTCGATCTCGGCAACTTGCAGCTTTGTGACGCCCATGCGCTCCGGTTCGACACCTGGCGCCCGGCGCTGATCAGCCAGGTACACAACCGTGACGTGGCCGCCGAGCTCAAACTCAAGCTGCTCGAAGTGCTGCCCGCCTCCCACCGCGTCGCGGTCTTGCGTGAGCTAGCGACTCCCCGGGAGGTGGTCACCTGGCTGGAACTCGCCGAGCTCGACCGGCAGGCATGGAGCTACCTCGACACGCTCTTCCTGCCCGCCTTGGACCCAATCGACGATGTCCGGCGCCTGGACGGGTTCTGGTACGTCATCGAGCGGCTCCACGCAGAAGACGGCTGCCCGTGGGATCGCGAGCAGACCCACGAGTCGTTGCGCCCACACCTGTTGGAGGAAGCCTATGAGTTGCTCGAAGCGATCGACTCCTCCGAGCCAGCGCGCATTACCGAGGAGCTGGGCGACGTGCTCCTCCAGGTCGCAATGCACGCCGCCGTGGCGCAGCGAACGGGCGACTTCACGCTGGCCGATGTCACGGAGCACATCACACGCAAGCTGATCCGCCGCCACCCCCACGTGTTCGGCGAAGCCACGGCGAAGTCGAGCGAACAGGTCTACCAGGACTGGGAGGGGCTCAAGAAGGCGGAGAAGCCCGAAGGCTCAATCCTGGATGGAGTCCCGGCATCGATGCCTTCGCTGGCAGCTTCCCAATCGATCCAGGGCAGAGCGCGTCGCGTCGGGTTCGACTGGCCATCCATCGATGGGCCGTTGGAGAAGCTCCAGGAAGAGATCGGGGAGTTCGCCCGAGCCGGGGACGCGGCGGCACGGGAGGACGAGTTCGGCGATATCCTCTTCGTGCTTGCGAACATCGGCCAGCGGCTTGGTATCGATGCGGAGCAGGCGCTTCGCCTGGCCAACGAGAAGTTCCGGCGGCGCTTCCGGGCCATGGAACAGGTCGCGGAGGCCCGGGCCATCGATATGAAGGCGCTCGACCTGGCCGGCCTCGATGCCCTCTGGGATGAAGCGAAAGCGATGGAGGGCGCGGGTGCAGGGCCCAGTTCGGTGATGTAGGCTGGTGACTAGCTAGGAACAACCTACCGGGGGGATCAAACCGTGACGCAGGCAACCCAGTCAGTAATCACCATCGAGCGCTACAACAAGGGCAAGACCTACCAGGAGTACGTTGAGAGCGGGATCCGCAATCGGGAAATTTTCGACCGGAACTACAACGACTTCGTCATCAGCGAAGCGCAGGCTGCGAAGCTGAAAGCCCTGGCTGCCCTGCCCACCGGCCCCCACCACATGCTGGTTATCGGTGAAGACTGGTGTCCCGATGTCTACCGGGGAATGCCGGTCGCCCAGCGCATCGCCGAGACCATGGGGATCGAGAACCGGATCTTCGAGCGAGACCAGAACAAGGACATGATCGTGGAGTTCCTCAACGGCGGGGAATTCGAGTCGATCCCGGTGCTGGTTTTCTACGACAAGGACCACCGGGCCCTCGGCCACTTCATTGAGCGCCCGAAGCTTGCGAACGAGCAGATCCATGTGACCCGTGAGGTGGTGGGCGACAACAGCCCCGAGGCAATCGCAAAGCGCCTCGGCCACGAGCCCTCCGAGGATGAGATCAAGCAAGCGCGCGCGGAGGCCCGGGAACGTTATCTCGAGTGGCAGAAGGGCGAGATCTGGGCCGGTTGGCGGTCCGCCACAGTGGACGAAGTGATCGCACTGCTCGAAGCGGCAACCAGCTAATCGAACCCCAGCACCCGCCGGAGCTCCGCCAGCTCCGTTATGACATGAAGCGGCTCAGCGTCACCGGGGTCCTCCTGGCGAAACTCGTGGGTCAGGATTGCGGGGATGCCGAGCGCTCCCGGACCCCGGACGTCCTGCGCGACACGGTCGCCCACGAACACCGCTTCCCCGGGCGTGATTCCGGCTATCTCGAGGGCCTGCCTGTAAACGCGCTCATGCGGCTTGCGGACCCCGGCCTCGATGGAAAACACGAAGCCATCGAAGAAGTCGAGAATTCCGGCTTCGGCCAGGAACCCTCTCAGCAGCTCGGGAGCGGTCGTGGTGTTCGAGACGGCGACGACGGCCAGCCCCGCATCCCGCATCCACCCGAGCCGCGCGGGAGGGTCACCCGGCGCGCGGAATCGAGCCACGTCAGCCGCTCCAAACGCCGCGTCGATGCGCTCCGCAACCTCCGTAGGCGGCGCTACCCCGAGCACAGCGAACTCCTCCAGCATCAGCGCTGACGGATGGCGCTCGACGAGGTCGCCGCGGGCGTATCCCTCAGCCATCCGCCGGCCGAACCCGTCCATGAGCTGCTGCGCCCGCTCGACTGATTCGCCGGGGAACAGGCGGTCGGCCGCCAGCAGGCGGGCTAACTCCTGCTGGACGCGCTCCGCAGGGAACCGATCGAGCCCGAAGACCGTGTCGCCAAGGTCGAGCAGGAGCGCACGGGGCCTCACCCGGGGCGCTCTTCGAAGTTCCATGGCCGGACGCGTGTCGCCCGGATGCGGATGATCGAACGGTCCCCCGCGGCAGCACGCTCGCGGATGCGATCCGGCAACTCATCTCCGAGGTAGCGGCGAGCGATTGCAGACAGCAACAAGCCATCGGGGTCTTCCGTCACTTCCGCGACCCCCTCGATGGCCACACCCCGGTACGGCATCTCCTTCCTGTCGACCACGAAGGAGACCCGCTCGTCGCGGCGGGCATTCCGCGCCTTGGGCCGCGCGGTCGGGGTTGAGATGATGATGTCGCCGTCGAGCAACCCGTACCACACCGCGGAGGTGATCGGGCTCCCGTCCGCGCGGAGCGTTGCGAGGACCCCTGGGACGCGCATCTCTTGGAGGAACGCCAGGACCTCCGGAGGGATCGTGGCGCTGGTCACTTCAGCGCTATGGCGTTCGGCGGCGAGCCGATGCCGCCCAGCTTGTTGAGCGGCGCGCTGACCAGGAACGACTCATAGCGGCCGTCGGCAGCGCAATCCTCGGCGAGGTCGTGCAGGTACCAGAGCTCCCCGATCCCCATCCCGAAGAGCCCGATCAGGTACTCGTGGAGGAAGCCGCCGGTCGCGGGAGTGGGGGGCCACGCCTCGAGCGCGGGGACATCGCTCGCAATGGCGGACACGTGGAGATCCCAGAGGTAGCGCGCCATCGGCTCCCCGGCGAGAAGGCCGCAAGCGCGCAGCACATCCCGGTTCGCGATGGCCCGGCGGCCGGGCAGGTCAAGCGTCCGGTACCACTCCGTCCACCCGGTGCGGATCAGAAGCACGTCGCCCGCCTCAACCACGACTCCCTGCCGCTCCCGGCAGCCCTCGATGTCATCCACGGTGAATCGCGTGTCCGTGCCAGGCTCGAGGATGCGTCCCGTGGCCTGGAAGTGTCGCGCCATGTCCAACAACACCGCGCGCCCCGCGATTCCACGGCGTGCCCAGTTCTCAATGCCGCCGCGGGTACCGGGTTCTCCCGTGACCTCGGCCGCGGCAACGCCGTTGTAAAACCCATGCTCCGAGTTCCCGACATGGACCAGGCTGTCCCACTGGCTGCTCGCCTGGGGGAAGAACCCGTCGAGCACGTCGTCGTGTACGTTCGGTCGCCGAAAGATCTTCTGGCGGATGGCTCCGCGATCGTAGAGCGGCGGGTTGGGCAGTTCCATCTCCCAGTTCATCGGGAACATCGCGCCGCGCTGGACGAGCCGGGCGGCAGCGGCGATGCGGTCGGGGGTTTGCAGGTTGAACATCCCCACCTGGTCATCCCGCCCGAAGAGCCACCAGGCAGACTTCGGCGGGGCGCCTTCGGCGACCGGCAACTCATCGAACGACGGTAAACGCTCTGGGATCGTCACGATTCTCCTCCTCGCTCGCGGTCGGATTCTTTCGGGATGCTGCGCGCGGGTCAAATCGAACTGGACGCACCACCAGCCTCCCTCCAAGATCGGACGAGTGAACTCCCCCGTCACTCCCTGGGTACTCGCCGGCCGGATCTTCTCCATCATCGGCATGTCGTTGGCCGCGGCCCTCGCAATCCTGTTCTTCGTCGGGGGCTTCTGGTGGTGGGGCCTGGGGGCGGCAGTTGCGTTCTTCCCGTTCTTCGGGCTCATTGTGCTGGTGGAACGCTACTCCAGCGCCCACGGCCTCATCGGGCCTCCCGACCTCGACGGTGAGTCCGAAGCCTAGGCCGCTGGTTGCCGCCGCCGCGGGGCTGATCCTCGCGGCTTGCGGCCCAGGTATTCCCGCCGGCCTCGACCAGGACGCGCTCGAACAGGTGGTCTGCGGCCGCGAGGACGTGCCCCAGCAGTTCTATCTCCAGAACGACGGTACCTTCGTACCCTCGAACATCGCCGACCTTACCTCCGACAGGGACGCAGCGTTGAGCGAGTACGGGGCCCTTGGTCTTGAGGGTGGGTACTTCACGCTCTGGAGCGAGGCACTCCCCCGGCCACCCTTCGAACCCCCGACTACCATCCTCTGCCAGGCCTTCCAGTTCGCCGAGGCCCGCGGCGCGGCTGGGTTCGTCGCTTCGCTTGCGGACGATCCGGACCAGCTTGCAGCTATCGCGCTCGCGCGCTTGCCGCGCGAGGCGCGCGCCGTCGAG